>JAHIKF010000457.1 GCA_018897875.1 Pseudomonadota bacterium
CGGTCACGCCCACGGCCTCGTGAAATAACCTGGCCTGGTTCAGAGCGTTTTGACCCGTGGTGGCGTCAAGGATGAGCAGCACTTCATGGGGCGCGCCGGGGATTTTTTTGGCCGCGGTGCGGTGAATCTTCTTCAATTCCTCCATCAGGTTGACCTTGGTGTGGAGCCGTCCGGCAGTATCCACGTACACCGTGTCCGCGCCCCGGGCCAGGCCCGCGGCCAGGCCGTCGAAGACCACTGCGGCCGGGTCGGCCCCGGTCTTCTGTTTGACCACCGCGGCGCCGACGCGCTCGCCCCAAATCTCCAACTGTTCCACCGCGGCCGCCCTGAAGGTGTCCGCGGCCACCAGAATAGGGGTAAGGCCCTGGTGCCGGTCCTGGTGGGCCAGCTTGGCAATGGTGGTGGTCTTGCCCACGCCGTTGATCCCCACCACCAGCACTACCCAGGGACGGGCGCTCCGGTCCGGGGCGACGGGACTTGCAAGCAGGCCGACCATTTCCGCCTGGAGAGCGGCCTTGAGTCTTTCCACGTCCCCCAGTTCCCGGCGGCGCAATTTGTCCTCTAAGGCCTGGATCAGAAAAAGGCTGGTTTCTACCCCTATATCGGCGGTAATCAACAATTCCTCAAGCTCTTCCAGGAGCTCGGCATCAACAACCTTGCGCCCCCTGAAAAGCCGATCTATACCGCCGCTCAGGGCCTCCCGGGTCCGGCCCAACCGTTCCCGCAGACGTCGAAACATCCCCCGCCGCTCTGCTTCTACGGCAACCTCCCCGGTCTCCTCCAGGTCCTCAACCGCCAAGATTTCCGGATAAGCCTCCGGCTCCCCGGGCTCCTGAGGGGGCGCAGCCGGCTCGGTTTCGGGGGCGGTGGGGATGGCCGGCGCCGTTTCCGGCTCCGGGGGTGGAGGGGGTACCAAAGGGGGCGCTGGGGGCGCCTCGACGCCAACAGCCTCGGACTCGGCCGCGCCCTCCACTAACGCCGGTGGGGCCGCGTCCTCCGGCGGCGCTTCCTGGCGCCAGCGGCGCAGAAAACCGCGGCGCTGGGGGCCGTTGGTGGTCTCTGTCTGGGGCCGCGCCGCTTCCTGAGCCTCCGGCGCGGACTCGGCCAACGCTTCTTCCCCGGTGACTTCGGGGACCGAGGCGGCCTCGGGGCCCGGTTCAGTCTCTTCCGCCAGGGGCGCGGTGCCGTTTTCCCCGTCCTGGTCGGTATCCTTGCCCTTGCGGCGAAACCATCGGCGCATCTCTAGGACGTCGTAATTTTAGAGAAATCGGCCATGAGGAGGAAGGTCTGGCTGATACGGACCAGCAAGGCCAGCCGGTTACGGCGCAGGTCGGCATCCTCGGCCATCACCATCACCTTTTCAAAATAGGCGTCCACCGGACCTCTGAGGCTGGCCAGGGCCCGACAGACCCCTGGGTAATCCCGGCTTTCCAGGGCCTGGGTCACTTGCGACTCCATCAAGACCGTGGACTGATACAGGATGTTCTCTTCCCCATATTGGAAGATGGCGGTATCAACCTTGCCGGGCTCGGCCCCTTGGGCGATATTGATGACCCTTTTAAAGGCCGTGGCCAGGGAGGGAAACTCCGGGCTCTGGCGGAATTCGTGCAGGGCCCGCACCTTGTCCGCCGCGTCCACCACGTCCCGGCAGCCTGCGGCCAACACCGCGGTGATGGTCTCGTAGTCAAAGCCTTCCGCCAGGAGGAGGCGCTGCAGCCGGGTCTGGAAAAAGTCCAGCACCTCCAGGGCCGTTTCCTCCCTGGTGCGGCTGATCTTGTCCTTTAAAAGCTCGAGAGCCAGCGCCACGGCTGCAACCAGATCCAGGTGCAGCTTAGTGCTCCGCAAGATGCGGATGACGGCCAGGGCATGGCGCCGGAGACCGTAAGGGTCGGCGGTGCCCGTGGGGCTCAGTCCCACGCCGAAGCAGCCGCAGATGGTGTCCAGGCGGTCCGCCAGGCCCACCAGGGCGCCCACCTTATCCTGGGGCAGCTCATCATCGGCATGCCGGGGGAGATAGTGGGTGAAGAGGGCCTCGGCCACTTCGGGGGGCTCCCCGCTCAAAAGAGCGTACTGGCGGCCCATCACCCCCTGGAGGCTGGGGAATTCTCCTACCATTTCCGTGACGATGTCGGCCTTGCACAGGGTGGCGGCGCGAGCCACCGCATCGGCCAACTCCGGGGCCAATTGCCGGGACAGGCTCACCGCCAGCTCCCGGAAGCGCTCCATCTTCTCGTAGGAGGTCCCCAAAAGGGAGTGGAACACCACGCCCTTCAAGGCATCCACCCGCTTGGCCAACGGCGTTTTGGAGTCCTCCTGGAAGAAAAACATGGCGTCGGCAAGGCGGGCCCTAATCACGCGCTCATGGCCCTGGGCCACCACATCCGGGTTCCGGGTCAGGGTGTTGTTCACCGCAATAAAATGGGGCAACAGGCGGCCGTCGGCGCCTCTTAAAGAGAAATACCGCTGATGCTCCCGCATGGAGGTGATGAGCACCTCGTCGGGCAGGGCCAGAAACCTGTCCTCAAAATTTCCCACCACCACGGAAGGATATTCCACCAGGAAGATGTTTTCTTCCAGCAGCCCCGGGTTGTCCACCACCTTACCTTTTACCCCGGCCGCGGCCCGGGCCAGCTGTTCAGACAGCAAGGCCCGGCGCGCCGCCGGGTCCACGATGACGTTGGCCGCCAGCAAGGCGGCGACGTATGCCTGGGCGTCAGCCACCTCCACGGCCCCGGGCGCCAGAAAGCGGTGGCCGAAGGTAGCCCCGCTGCTGGTCACATCGCCCACCTCGAAGTCCACCACCGCGCCGCCGAAGCGGGCCAGAATCCAATGGATGGGCCGGGCAAAGGTGATGGTTTCGGACCCCCAGCGCATGGACTTGGGAAAGCTCAACCCCAGGATAAACCCCGGCAAGAGTTCCGGCAGGCGCTCGCCGGTAAGCCCCCCGGTGGTGCTTTTCTTTACCGCCAGGTAAACGCCCCGGGGCGTGTCAACTTCAATGAGGTCCGAGACTGCCACGCCCTGGGCCCGGGCGAACCCTGCGGCCGCCGGTGTGGGTTGGCCCGCGGCGTCTACGGCCACGGCCTTGGGAGGTCCGATGATTTCCTGGGTGACCTCGGCCTGGGCCTCGGCCACCTCCCGGGCCACCAACGCCAAGCGCCGGGGGGTGCCCCAGGTGAGGATCTCCCCCACCCCGATGCGTTCGGCGTCCAACATCTTCCGGAAAGAGACGGACATCTCCTCCAATACCGGCGGCAGAAAACGGGCCGGGATCTCTTCAGTGCCAATCTCCAACAACAACTCGCGTCCCATGGCGGTCCTCGTTTAGAAGCTTTCAGCTGTCAGCTATCAGCTATCAGCGGTCAGCTTTTGCTTTATCTATGCAGCGTCTTTTAAGAATATCTCTGGCCTTTTTCCTTGCGCCCTTTTTTTGTTCTCGAGTTCATCGAGTCTTTTTTTTGAAGCTGAAAGCTGACGGCTGAAAGCTGACAGCTATCTTTTCAGCAAGGGAAAGCCCATCTCTTGCCGCTGTTTCAGGTAGCCCTCGGCGCACAGGCGGGCCAGATGCCGGACCCGGCCGATGAGGCTGCTGCGCTCCGCCACGCTGATGGCCCCCCGGGCATTCAGGAGGTTGAAGGTGTGGGAGCATTTCAGGCAGTAATCGTAAGCCGGGAGCACCAGGTCAAGGCCGATGATGCGAGCGGCTTCGGCTTCGTACATGTCGAACAGGCGAAAGAGCATGTCCACGTCGGCCTGCTCGAAATTATAGATGGAGTGCTCCACCTCGCCCCGATGGTGCACGTCCCCATAGGTGACGCCTTTGGTCCACTCCAGGTCGTAGACGCTTTTCACTCCCTGGATGTACATGGCGATGCGCTCCGGGCCGTAGGTCAACTCCACGCTCACCGGGTTAAGATCGATGGAGCCGGCCTGCTGGAAGTAGGTGAACTGGGTGATTTCCATGCCGTCCAGCCAGACCTCCCAGCCCAGGCCCCAGGCCCCCAGGGTGGGGGATTCCCAGTCGTCTTCCACGAAGCGGATATCATGGTCCAGGGGGTCGAGCCCTAAGGCTTTGAGGCTATCCAGATACTGTTGCTGGATATCCTTGGGAGAGGGCTTGAGGATCACCTGGTATTGATAGTAGTGCTGCAGGCGGTTGGGGTTTTCGCCGTAGCGCCCGTCGGTGGGCCGCCGGGAGGGCTCCACGTAGGCCACGTTCCAGGGCTCCGGCCCCAGGACCCTCAGCAGGGTGGCGGGGTTGAAGGTGCCGGCCCCCACCTCGATGTCGTAAGGTTGTTGGATGACACAGCCCCGCTCCGCCCAGAAGCGCTCCAGGGTCATCAACAGTTCCTGAAAAGTCATCCCGCCTCTCCTTTAAAGAAAAAATATCTGCATATTTTAACCGGTTAGGTTCCTATTTGTCAAGTTTTTCGCCGGCCGGGCCCGGGGCGGGAACCGGCACGGCAAAAGCCTTTAGGAACGCATCACTCTCGGGCCCTCAGTGCGTGCCGGCTGGAGGGCCAGGTAGGGGCAAGATGAGAAAAGCGCTGTCTTCGGGGCAGCGACAATGGCGTGCTTTTCTTGCCGGGGGCTTTTTCCGCTCTTGACGCCGGCGGCGTTGCGGGTTATATGAAAAATAACACCCTACAGGCGCGTAGCTCAGGGGGAGAGCACTACCTTGACACGGTAGGGGTCCGGGGTTCAAATCCCCGCGTGCCTACCAGATATTTCAAGGGGTTACGGTCGAGGCCGTAGCCCCTTTTTTCCTTCCTGCTAACATTTTGCTACCATTCTCTCCAAAAACCGTGTTTTCCAATCTGCCGGCGGATTCCGGTCTTTCATCAGATGGGCATAAACGTTAAGGGTCACGGTGGGTCTGGATGTGTTTAATGTTCTCCTCTAAAGTCGAGACATTTTTAAGGCCATCTTGGTGTAGTCTCAAGCTGCCTGTTTTAGCTCCTTCTCCTGGTAAAGCTGCTCATATTCTTGCGGGCTTCTCTAGCCCAGAGCCGAGTGCAGGTAGCGCTTGTTGTAAACATCAATCCAAGCGGATAGCTTCTCGTGGGCTTCCTCCAGGCCGGCAAATTCCTCCAGCCAGAGGAGCTCTTCCTTCATAGTCCGCATAAACCGTTCGGTTTCGGCATTGCCTTCAGGAACCTCGACAATGTATTCGCCAGAGCCCAAAAGCTTGATCACTGCGAGGGATAGGTCGGGGAAGGACAACGGATCAGCGGCCTTTTCCTGGAGGAGAAATTCCTCCAGCGCTTTTGAATCAGGGATATCTGGAAGTCTGAATTTGTATTGCCTGGCAATTTCGACAATCCGGTCCCATCGTTTTGGCGTGCGGACCACGCGGCGGATGGATGGGAATTTCCTGGCCGAGAGGTACCGGGCGACCACACCGTTAGCTGCGATCATGGACGCCGCCGTCGGCACCTGGCCGCCTAAACCATCGTTAGCGCAACTTGACAAGCCTCCGGAAGTTCTTAATTTTTGCCTATTGGCCTAAGTCAATAGGCCATTTACCCGATTTAAACCAGGAGGAAATCATGAGGTGATTTACCACGGCAACTCTCGTAGTAGTGTTACTCGCTTTTTCCGGCATGGCACTGGCGCAAACACCTGGCGCCGGGCCAGGACAAGGCCAAATGGGCCAAGGTAAGATGATGCAGGGCATGCAAATGCCCCAAATGATGGAACCGATGAGCCAAGGCAAGCTGAGCCCCGAAGACCCAAAGAAAATGGCTGACATTCTGGAAAAAAGCCTTAAGTTTTCGAACGCCTGGTCGTCGTTCGCTATCAAGGCCGGGAACCCGGGCCTGAGATTGAGATGATCCGGGAAGAAATGATAAAATTATTATAAAGGTCTGATCAGCATTTCATGAACCTGCATTCGAGCCCAAAAGTCCTGCCACCGCCAAGACCTCTGCGATTGGAGAGCCCCGGGAAACCTCTGGCCTCGTGGAGGTATCCGGTTATAGGTTTCCTCCTGGGGGCGGTTGGGGGGGTGCTACTGGGCCACCCTCTGGCCATGGTAGTCTTCAATTTTCAGGAATATATCCACGGACAGGCCTCCCTCAATCTGTGGAGGCGCATCTTACTCAGCTTCGCTCCTCACATGTGGCCCATGATGAGCCTCTTTGCCGTGTCCACGGGAGTCTTCGGGGCCATTTTGGGCCAGGTTTTCAAAAAACTCAAAGAGCACCAGCTGCAAATAGAAACCTTGCATCAGGAATTTGAACTCCAGGTGGCCTCCCTAAGGCATCATTACAAGAATCTGACCATAGGTATCGAGGGCTTTTCCGGGCGCGTCAACCGGAAGGTTACCGAGTTGGCCCGGCAAATCCGGCAGGGCCATGGCGAAGATTGCCCTCAGGAGGATTGTTATTGCCACAGCCTGCCTGGCTTAGAAAAGGACGTGGGCATTCTGGCGGATACCTCTAAGCGACTCAGCGAAACTTTGGGAAGAGAACTGACTTTTTTGAAAGCCTTGACCAGCGGTCTCTCGGCGCCCAGGCCCCATGATCTCTACCCGGTGCTGGTCGACGCCATTCGGGATCTTCTTGAAGCGCGATTTCGAGATAAAAAAATTCTGGTGGAGATCAATGGCCAGCCCTTTGCAAAATCACGGGCCCCCCTGGTCTTTAATTTCGAATTGGTGACCATGGAGGTCATCCTGGGAAACCTCCTCAGCAACGCCATGAAATACGCGAACCATATCGAGGTGGAAGTAGCCGAGACCAACGGGGCGGTGCAGATTGCCATTATTGATCACGGCTCCGGCTTTGATGTGGAGGAACTGCGGCAACTGCTCCTGGTCCCCCGAGATCACCAGGAACTGGGCAGCACCCAGTTGGGCTTGCGGGTCACCCTGCATCTGCTTGAAAAGTGCGCCGGCCACTTGCTGGTTTCCAGCCAGCCCGGCATCGGTTCCAATTTTACCTTGGAGTTTCCCCAATAGCCGTAATTGAGGCTGTCGATAACCCCCCAGCTCGGCTGACTGAATACCGTTTCAACTTTTTTCTCCTTGAGTTCCGGTTAATTTCGCAAGTTCACAAAAACCTATTGGCAGGTTGCGCCGGATAGTCAGCATGACTAATTTATTTTTATAACCTCAAAGACTTCACCATAGGGGGAAGCGATGCCCGATTCCGAACCCTCGGGTTCAACCCCAAAAGACCCGGTCTGCGGTATGGAGGCGAATCCCGAGAGCCCGTTTCGAACCACTTATGAGGGGCGGGAATACCTCTTTTGCAGTCAGCATTGTCTTACTAAATTCACAGAAGACCCGGGGCAATATCTTGAATCCGGCAAAAGCGAAGCCCCTGCTGCTTCGTCCCCGGAGATGGCCGAGTCTGCGTCCGGAGCTTTTTACACCTGCCCCATGCACCCGGAGGTTCGTGAACCCAAGCCCGGCGCCTGCCCCAAGTGCGGCATGGCCCTGGAGCCGGCCGGCGCCCCGGCGGCGCCTTTGACCAAAACTGAGTGGACCTGCCCCATGCACCCCGAGGTCGTACAGGACTCCCAGGGGAGTTGTCCGAAGTGCGGCATGGGGTTGGAACCCCGCACCGTGACCGCGGGAGAGGACGAGAACGCCGAGCTTCGAGACATGCGGCGGCGCTTTTGGGTGGCCGTGGCGCTGACGATCCCTGTGGTCGTCATTGCCATGGGCCACCTCATCCCGGGTCACCCGCTCCAACGCCTGGCGTCATCGCACTTCTGGGGCTGGGTGGAGCTGGGGTTGGCGACCCCGGTGGTACTCTGGTGCGGCTGGCCGTTTTTCGTACGGGGAGTGCAGTCGGTCATCAACCGCAGTCTGAACATGTTCACCCTCATCGCTCTGGGCGTGAGCGTAGCCTACATCTACAGTTTGGTGGCCAAAATTTTCCCCGAAATCTTTCCGGCTTCCTTCCGGAATGCCTCCGGCGACGTGGGGCTCTATTTCGAAGCCGCGGCCTTCATCGTCACTCTGGTGCTCCTGGGCCAGGTGTTGGAACTGAAAGCCCGAAGCCAGACCAGCGCCGCCATCAAACTTTTGCTGGGCCTGGCTCCCAAAACGGCTCGCCGGATCAATGCGGACGGCACCGAGGCCGACATCCCCCTGGAGCAGGTACAGGCCGGGGACCGGTTGCGGGTACGGCCCGGGGAAAAGGTGCCGGTGGACGGCAACATTATCGAGGGCAAGAGTTCGGTGGATGAATCCATGATCACCGGTGAGCCCATGCCGGTGGAAAAAGCCCCCGGTGACCGGGTCATCGGCGCCACCATCAACGGCACCGGCTCCCTGGTGATGGAGGCCAGGCGGGTGGGCGCGGGGACGCTGCTGGCCCAGATCGTCCAAATGGTGGCCGACGCCCAGCGCAGCCGGGCTCCCATCCAGAAGCTGGTGGACGTGGTCGCGGCCTACTTTGTGCCCGTGGTGGTGGGCATAGCCGTGGCCACCTTTGCGGTCTGGGCTCTGGTCGGTCCGCAACCCCGCATGGCCCACGCCATTATCAACGCCGTGGCGGTGCTCATCATCGCCTGTCCCTGCGCCCTGGGACTGGCCACCCCCATGTCCATCATGGTGGCCACGGGCAGGGGGGCCACGGTGGGGGTGCTGTTCAAGAACGCCGAAGCCATCGAAGTGATGCGCCAGATCGACACCCTGGTGGTGGACAAAACCGGGACGCTCACCGAGGGCAAACCCAAGCTGGTGACCGTGAAAGCCTTGGAGGGTATGGATGAAGCCACCTTGCTGCGCCTGGCGGCTTGCCTGGAGCGGGGCAGCGAACACCCCCTGGCCGCGGCCATCGTCAAGGGCGCCCAGGACCGGGAAATCCAGCTGGCCGATGCCCAGAACTTCGAATACGTGTCCGGCAAGGGCGTTGCCGGGGAAGTGGATGGGCGTACCGTGGCCTTGGGGAATCGTCGTCTCATGGAGGACCGCGGTGTGGACCTGGGCGGTTTGGCTGCGGAAGCCGAATCTTTGCGGGCCGACGGCCAGACGGTGATGTTCCTGGCCGTGGACGGCAAGGCCGCCGGCCTGGTGGGGGTCGCGGACCCCATTAAGGAGACCACCCTCGAGGCTATCGAGATGCTGCACGAGGAAGGCATTAAAATCGTTATGCTCACCGGCGACAGCCGCACTACGGCCCAGGCCGTGGCCAGGAAATTAGGGATTGACGAGGTGGTGGCCGAGGTGCTCCCTGACCAGAAGGCGGCGAAAGTCAAAGAATTGCAGGCGCAGGGCCTGATGGTAGCCATGGCCGGCGACGGCATCAACGACGCCCCGGCCCTGGCCCAGGCTCAGGTGGGCATCGCCATGGGGACGGGGACGGACGTGGCCATGGAAAGCGCCGGGGTCACCCTGGTAAAAGGCGACCTCCGGGGTATCGTCCGGGCCCGGATGCTCAGCCGGGCCACCATGCGGAATATCAAACAAAACCTGTTCTTCGCCTTTATCTATAACTCTCTTGGCATCCCCATCGCCGCGGGAGTGCTCTACCCCTGGTTCGGCATCTTGCTCAGCCCCATCATCGCCGCCGCGGCCATGAGCTTTTCTTCGGTGTCCGTAATTACCAACGCCCTGCGCTTGAAACGGGCGCAGTTGTAACCATCGATGGAATCCAACCCGGTGAGCTTTACGCCGACGGCGTCATGGGCAGTGCTCCCGTGCGGCAGGAGATGAAGCGCGTTCCCCAACTGGCCGGAGCGTCGGGCGGCTAGGTTTAACGCGCGGCTGGGTCTGCGGCCCGCCCGCCGGCGGACTATACGGCGCGAGTGATACTGAGTTGGGCTCAAAAGGCTATTTTCTGTAGCCGCAGGATTTAGCCTGCGCCTGCACAGGCTGGAAAGCCTGTGCCACCCTTTGACTGCAATCTGGTATGATAACGCACTGCGGCGTTGCGATCCCACGGGAAGACGCACGAATCCTGTGGCAGTGATGATCCCATCGACCGCCTGCCGCAGACCGGTGACCAGGGCATCTACCTGAAGCAGCAACTCAAGGACAAACTCTTCGGGCACAAGCTGTATATTGATAAACACGGCCAAGACCTGCCGGAAATACGGAACTGGAGGTGGAGCAACCCCGAATGAAGGCGCCAGAGCTTATAGACATTGCGAGAGCGCTGGTCGCCGGCGACAAGGGCCTGCTGGCGATGGACCTGAGCATGACCACAAGTATCCCGCAACTCACGAAACCGGCAGCATAGCAGAGACAGGAGAATACCCATTATGGAACCCAGTGCCGACCAGCCCAAGCCTCCCGAATCGAAGCCGGGATCGAATCCCGATGCAAAGGACGATCTCAAATCCCTGCCCATGTCTGAATTACAAGCAAAGTTGGGGGCGTCGCCGGACGGCCTCGGTCAAGCCGAGGCGGAGAAACGGCTGACCCAATATGGGCCTAACGAGATTGAAGAAAAGAAGACCAATCCGTTCCTGAAATTCCTCACCTATTTTTGGGGTCCCATCCCGTGGATGATCGAAGTGGCCGTGATCCTTTCGGCGGTAGCCCGGCATTGGCCGGACTTTGTCATCATCCTCATTCTGCTTCTGGCCAACGCCGTAGTCGGATTCTGGGAAGAACACCAGGCGGGCAACGCCATCGAGGCGCTGAAGGCCAAACTGGCGATCAAGGCCCGGGTGAAACGCGATGGGAAGTGGACCACCCCGGCGGCGAGCGAGCTGGTGCCGGGCGACGTCATCCGCGTGCGTCTGGGCGACATCGTGCCGGCGGATGCGCGCTTGCTGGAGGGTGACCCGATAGAAGTGGATCAGTCGGCGCTGACGGGAGAGTCGTTGCCCGCCACGCGCAAACCTGGCGAGGCGGTGTTCTCGGGTTCGATTATCCGCCAGGGCGAAATCGAGGCGATGGTGTACGGCACCGGTGCGCACACCTACTTCGGCAAGACCGCGCAACTGGTGCAGGAGGCGCACACCGTCAGCCATTTCCAACGTGCGGTGCTGAAGATTGGCGATTACCTGATCATCCTCGCGGTGGCCCTGGTGGCGGTGATTATTGCCGTGGCGCTCTTCCGCGGCGACCCGATGCTCACCACGCTGCAGTTCGCCTTGGTGTTGACGGTGGCCGCGATTCCCGTGGCGATGCCCACGGTGCTGTCCGTGACCATGGCGGTGGGGGCGCGCCTGCTGGCCACAAAAGAGGCGATTGTGACCCGGTTGGCAGCCATCGAGGAATTGGCGGGCGTGGACGTGCTGTGCGCCGACAAGACCGGCACCCTGACCCAGAACAAGCTGACGCTGGGCGATCCGTTCAGCGTCAACAGCATCCCTGCCGAGCACGTCATCCTCAACGCGGCGCTGGCGTCACGCGCCGAAAATAAGGACACCATCGACCTGGCCGTGCTGGGCGGCCTGGAAAATGATCAGGCCTTGAAAGGCTACCGGGTGGTCCATTTCCAGCCGTTCGACCCGGTGCATAAGCGCACCGAAGCCACCGTCAAGGGCACGGACGGAAAGGAATTCAGGGTGACCAAGGGCGCGCCCCAGGTGATCTTGGAGTTGTCGGCCAATGCCGAACAGGTCCAGCCCGCCGTCGACAAGGCGGTCGACGAATTCGCGGCGCGCGGCTTCCGCTCGTTGGGCGTGGCTCGGGCCGAAGGAGAAGGCCCATGGCAGTTTCTTGGCGTATTGCCCCTGTTCGACCCGCCCCGGGAAGATGCCAAGGCAACCATCGCCACCGCCCGACAGATGGGGGTAAACTTCAAGATGGTTACGGGCGATCAAGTAGCCATCGCTCGGGAAACCGCCGGGAAATTGGGGCTGGGTAAAAATATCCTCGATGCCAGCGGCTTCGGCGACACGAAGCATCACGAGACGGGGCAGTTGGCGGAGTCCATCGAGGAAGCCGACGGCTTCGCCCAGGTGTTCCCCGAACACAAGTTCCACATTGTAGACGTCCTGCAGCAACGCGGCCACATCGTCGGCATGACGGGCGACGGGGTGAACGACGCCCCGGCGCTGAAGAAGGCCGACTGCGGCATCGCCGTTTCGGGCGCCACGGACGCGGCGCGCGCCGCGGCGTCCATCGTGCTAATGACGCCCGGCCTGTCGGTGATCGTAGACGCGATCAAAGAGAGCCGGAAAATCTTCCAGCGGATGAACAGCTATGCCATATACCGCATCGCCGAGACGCTGCGCGTGCTGTTGTTCATGACGCTGGCGATCCTGGTGTTTAACTTCTATCCGATGACCGCAGTGATGATCGTGATGTTGGCGTTGCTCAACGACGGGGCGATCCTGTCCATTGCGTATGACAACGTTCATTACCAGGATCAGCCCGAGGCCTGGAACATGCGCCTGGTGCTTGGGGTCGCCACGGTGCTGGGCGTCATCGGACCCGTGGCTGCGTTTGGCCTGTTTTACCTCGGCGAGCGTGTTTATCACCTCGACCGAGCGCACATCCAGACGCTGATGTACCTGATGCTGTCCGTGGCGGGACATCTGACGATTTTCCTGACGCGCACGCGCGGCCCGTTCTGGTCCATACGGCCTGCGCGGGTTCTCTGGGTAGCGGTGCTCGGCACGCAAGTGGTGGCGACTCTGATCGCGGTTTATGGGTTGTTTATGACGCCAATCGGCTGGGGCTGGGCGCTGTTCGTCTGGGGCTATGCTCTGGCGTGGTTCCTCGTGAACGACCTCATGAAACTGCTCGCGTATCGAGTGTTCGATCCAACTACCGCGCCCCTTTTGGCCAAGAAATCTGTCGAGGTGACACCGCAGATCGCCAAGTGAGCCTATGAACTATATGAGCGGCAAGGCCGTGGCGCTGGCCAAGCAGGTAAAGACTGGCTTGAGGCGGAGCGCGAGATTCGGAAAGGTGAGTCCCCCAAATGAACCGACGCGAACCGCGACAGGTTCCTTTAATTCCTGGCGCAGGGCCTCGACTTTGGCCTGGTCCTGGTCATAACCTGCCACCGCACAGCCGTGGTCGGCCAGGTTCAACACGAGATTGCGCCCCATGACGGACAGTTTAATCTCACATAGGTCGCATTCCCGCAAGAACTGGCCATAGCAAGTCAGAAAACCTAAGAGGAGGAGTCCCGTGACTCCAGTTCCCCCAGTCGACCTGGATCATTTCGAGGCCAGGTATTAGAAATTAACCTAGAGTCGGAGATTTCTACCTATCTGCTGCGGGAAGGCTCTCAGTTCACCATATGGCACTATGATGATGAGGTAAAGCTCTCTCCAGAGATGCCGCGCTCATTGCGAAACAATCCCTGAAAACATATTTACAATGAAGGATAATGCTATGGTCAGAAAATCAGGGCTCAAAAAAATTGCCGGGATCAACCTGGAATTTCACGGTAAATACCCTTAATTTTATGGCACCACTGATTGCCTATGGAGATAGCTGATGAGCATTTCCCCTTATGCCGGCAAACCGGCCGAGCCCGGGATGTTGACGAACATCCCCCGCCTGGTCACCGCCTACTATGTCAATCGCCCCGATGCCGCCGTGGCGGCGCAGCGCGTGGCCTTCGGCACCTCCGGGCATCGCGGCTCGTCGCTGGACTACGCTTTCAACGAGGCGCATATTCTGGCGATCACCCAGGCAATCTGTTTCTACCGCCAGCAGCAGGGTATCGACGGGCCGCTGTTCATGGGCATCGATACGCATGCGCTGTCGGAGCCGGCCGTTGCCAGCGCCTTGGAGGTCCTGGCGGCCAATGGCGTCGAGGTCATGGTGGATGCGGCCGGAGGTTACACGCCGACTCCGGTGATCTCGCATGCAATTCTCACTTACAACCGCGGGCGCAGCCAGGGCCTGGCCGACGGCATCGTGATCACGCCCTCGCACAATCCCCCGAAATATGGCGGGTTCAAATACAACCCGCCCCACGGAGGCCCGGCGGACAACCAGGTGACCCAATGGATCGAAACGCAGGCCAACGCCTTCCTGGCGGACGGACTGAAAGGGGTGGCGAGAGTCCCGTTTGAGCGGGCCCGCAAAGCTTCTACCACCCATTCGCATCGCTTTCTTGAGGCGTATGTAAATGATCTCCCGGCGGTGGTGGACATGCAGGTAATTCAAGACAGCCAGGTTCACCTGGGGGTGGACCCGTTGGGCGGCGCCAGTGTGGCCTATTATGACGCCATTGCCGAGCGCTACCACCTCAACCTGGAAGTCGTGAATCACAGCGTCGACCCCACCTTCCGGTTCATGACCGTTGACTGGGACGGGCAAATCCGCATGGACCCGTCTTCGATTTACGCCATGGCGGGCCTGATCGGCCTCAAGGACCGTTTCGCGGTGGCCTTTGCCAGTGACGCCGATGCCGATCGTCATGGGATCGTGAGCCACAGCCAGGGATTGCTCCCCCCCAACCATTACCTGGCCGTGGCGATCGCCTACTTATTCGGCAACCGGCCCCAGTGGCCGAAAACAGTGGCCGTGGGCAAGACTCTGGTGAGCAGCAGCATGATTGATCGGGTGGCCGCCCGGCTGAACCGACGGTTGGTGGAAGTTCCGGTAGGCTTTAAGTGGTTCGTGGAAGGGCTCATCGACGGGTCGCTGGGCTTCGGCGGCGAGGAGAGCGCCGGAGCGACCTTTTTGCGGCGTGACGGCAGCGTCTGGACCACGGATAAAGATGGGCTGATCCCCAACCTGCTGGCTGCGGAGATTACCGCCCGCACCGGCAAAGACCCGGGCGAGCACTACCAGGAACTGACGGCGGAGTTCGGCACGCCGTACTACACACGGATTGATGCGCCGGCGACCCCGGAGCAGAAGGCGAGGCTGGCAAAGCTGTCCCCCGAAGCCGTCAAGGAGTCGGAGCTGGCCGGCGAGCCTATCACGGCCAAGCTGACCAAAGCCCCGGGCAACAACGCCTCCATCGGCGGCCTCAAGGTCGTAACCGCCAACGGCTGGTTCGCGGCCCGGCCGTCCGGCACGGAGAACATCTACAAAATCTACGCCGAAAGCTTTAAAGACCAGGCCCATTTGGACGCCATGGTGTCTGAAGCCCAGCGGATCGTCAATAACGCTTTAGAGACGTCTTAGCCTGACCGGGTGCACCGGGGGGATCGACCATGAGCGACGACAGTCTCTGGCCTCTTACCTGATAAGACGAAAGGAGCCCGAACATGAGCATAGGCATGGCACCACTCACCGAACGCCCGGCCTGGAAGGCCCTGGAAGCACACTATCAGCAGGTTCGGGGGCTGCATCTCCGGAAACTCTTTGCAGACGACCCCGGCCGGGGCGAGCGGATGATCGCCGAGGCCGTGGACCTTTACCTGGATTACTCCAAGAATCGCATCACCGACGAAACCCTCAAGCTGCTTGTGCAACTGGCCGAGGCATCCGGCCTGCGAGCCCGGATTGACGCCATGTTCCGAGGAGAACAGATCAACCTGACGGAGAGACGAGCCGTTTTGCACGTTGCCCTGCGGGCCCCGAAGGGAGCAGTCATCGTCGTGGACGGCGAGAACGTGGTGCCCCAGGTCCACGCCGTGCTGGACAAGATGGCTAACTTCTCGGACCGCGTCCGGAGCGGCGCCTGGCTGGGCCACACCGGCAAGCGTATTCGGAACGTCATCAACATCGGCATCGGGGGCTCCGACCTGGGGCCGGTGATGGCCTACGAGGCGCTCAAGCACTACAGCGAGCGAGCCATGACGTTCCGATTCGTTTCCAATGTCGATGGCACCGACTTCGCGGAGGCGGTCCAGGACCTTGATCCGTCGGAAACCCTCTGCATCATTTCTTCCAAAACCTTTACCACGCTGGAGACGATGACCAACGCCCACACGGCCCGCAGCTGGTCCCTGGCGGGTCTTGGGGGCGACGAACAATCGGTGGCCAAGCATTTTGTCGCGGTCTCGACGAACGCTGAGGGAGTGGCGAAGTTCGGCATCGATACCGCCAACATGTTCGAGTTCTGGGACTGGGTCGGCGGGCGCTACTCCATGGACTCGGCCATCGGTCTTTCCACCATGCTGGCCATCGGCCCGGACAATTTCCGGGCCATGTTGGACGGCTTCCATCAGATGGACGAGCACTTCCGCACCACCCCGTTCGCGGCCAACCTACCGGTGCTCATGGGCCTCCTGGGCGTCTGGTACAACAACTTCTTCGGCGCCCAGACCGTGGCGGTTTTGCCGTACGAGCAATATCTGAAGCGATTCCCGGCCTATCTGCAGCAGCTCACCATGGAGAGCAACGGCAAACACGTCACCCTGGATGGGAGTAAGGTCGCTTACCAAACCGGCCCCATCTATTGGGGCGAGCCGGGGACCAACGGCCAGCACTCCTTCTACCAGTTGATTCATCAAGGAACCGGACTCATTGCCTGTGACTTCATCGCCTTCGTGCAGCCGCTCAACCCCCTGGGCCGGCACCATGACATACTCCTGGCCAACGTCTTTGCCCAGGCCGAAGCGCTGGCTTTCGGCAAGACGCCCGAGCAAGTGCAAGCCGAGGGCACGCCGGATTGGCTCGTGCCCCACCGAGTCTTCCAGGGCAACCGCCCCTCCAACACGATCCTCGCGGCGCGCCTTACCCCGGAAACGCTGGGCAAACTCGTGGCCCTCTATGAGCACAGCGTCTTCACCCAGGGGACCATCTGGAACATTAACTCGTTCGACCAGTGGGGTGTCGAACTGGGCAAGGCTCTGGCCCAGCGCATTATCCCGGAACTGGAGAGCCAGGAGGAACCCCGGCTCGGCCATGATAGTTCAACGAACACCCTGATCCGGCGCTACCGGCAGCTCAAGAAAGCCTCCTGATGACTCTCGGCTGGTCCAATCGGGGAGAAGCGCCATCGGTCACGGTGGGTCTGGTTTGAAGGAAGAGCAGGTCTGCTCCCCGAAAACTGGACCAATCATAAGGTACAGCCGCGGCACAAGTCGCACCTCTTGGCGCCGCTTCCCCGTCTCGCGACCATAAAAAAACGCCCCGGAGCCGGCCAACCGACCCCCAGGCGTAACGCGAACCCCAAATGCTCACTGCTCAAGGGGAGATGGTGGGCCATCCCCGACCCAGGTTTATGCGGCACAGGTTGAAGGCGGGCGGGGAGGCCCGCCCCACCGGCTCAGTGGCCTATGCCTACTTCTTCTCTTCCTCCACCTTCCCCGTGGTCTTGGTGCCGCACGTGGGACAGAGGATGTCCACCTCTTTGGGGTTGCCGATGAACTTTTCCTTCATCTTCTCCGGCGGGATAAAGCTTATATCCCCGCAGGCGCACGCGGGGCACTCGGCATGAACCACAACTCTCTTCTTTGTCATGCTGCCTCCTTACTGGTCAGGATGAATCCCGGCTGTGCCCCCAGGCGGGCGGGTGCAACCGGCACGATTTATTAGTAATCACGCCAGGGGCCAAAAGGAAGGGACCGCCTCAGATTTAGGCCCCGGGCAGTTCCTGAGGGAGAAGCCTGGGCCGCGGTCCCCATGGCCGTGCTTAGCTGAAGGTTCCCGGCTCGGTGGCCTGGGCCCGTTCTGCCGGGGACATAGCCGCCAGGCGCTCCACCGCGGTGATATCCAGTCCCAACCCCGCGGCCACCCGCCGCCCGTAGTCCGGGTCGGCCTTGAAAAACAAGGCGGTCTGGCGCATCTGGATGCGTTTGACGGCATTCCCGAGATGATCCACGATATTGCCGATGAGATGCTCCCGGTCCATCTCGGTCATGACCTTGCGGTAGAGGTCCCCGGGCTGGACGAAATCGTCGTTGGGAAAGGTATAGGGGTGGCGCCCCGCCGGCCCCGTGATTTCAAAAGGCGGCTCGCCCGCCCCGGGGTCCGGAGCCGGCCCGCCGAAGCTATTGGGCCAGTAATTGGGCCCGCCGCCGCCGCCGGCGTCCACCCGCATGAAACCGTCCCGCTGGTAGCTCAACTCCTTGGCGCCTTTGGGGGAGTTCACCGGGATCAGGTGATAGTTGGGCCCCAG
>JAHIKF010000458.1 GCA_018897875.1 Pseudomonadota bacterium
CGGACCGGCGTGGCCGCCGGCTTTGGGCGCCCGCCTATGGTACCGTCTCAGGATTACCTTCCCAAAGATTGAAGGTTTTTTTCCCTCCCCCCCAATGGGGGAGAGGGTCAGGGTGAGGGGGAAGTAATCTTCTCGGAGCAAAAAGTGCGTTAGCGAATTTATGAATTGTTGGACGGCGTATAACAAGCATCCTCCTTTGCAAAAACCAAACCGGACACTGCCGAAGCGGACCAGAAGTTTGAAGAAAATCAAGGCGAAATTAACCTAACCGGGAGGGCCGGGAGCGAGATTGCCGGCCTCTCCGCGGTTCCGTACCCGAAAGAGGGAGAAACTTCCCCATGGATTTCAAAGCCATTCTGGTAGCCACCGACTTTTCCGAATGCGCCGGCGCCGCCTTCAAGTTGGCCAAAAATCTGGCCCGGCAATTCGGAGCCAAAATTGTGCTCCTGCACGTCATCCAACAGCGGATCGTGGCCAGGGTAGCCGAACACCTGAAAGTGAAACCGGACAGCCTCCTGCCGGCGTTCCGGGAGGAGGCCCAACTGAACCTGGATGCATTTCTGCAGGAGTGCCGCTGCGACAGTCTGGAGGTAACCAGCATGGTAACCGTGGGCATTCCCTTTCAGGAGATTGCGGTGGTGGCCCGGGACCTGGCGGCGGATTTGATTGTCATGGGAGGCTATGGCCGGAGCGGCCGGGGACCCATTGAGGAGGTCTTTTTCGGCTCCACCGCCGAAAAGGTGGTGCGCCTGCTGCCCTGCCCGGTGTTGTGCGTGCCGCTGACCGTGGGCGGTGAGCAGTGAGCCGCGGCTAGGGGTTAGAGGGGGCCTGGTGGGGCAGGCGTCCCCGCCCGCCATGTACGGTACGCACTGCGCACCATCCTCCTTTGAAAATATCGGTAGCATAGGCCGGTCGCCTTTTTCTGCAAAACAGCCTGCAGTGCGCCCCCTCACGGTTACACGATTAGATTTCTTTAACAACTTCAATTTAGCAACATACTATGCTATCCTTTCACAAAGGGATTTGCCGGCCTGCCAGGGGATGGCAAGGTAAAGGCCGCCGCGCTGATCCCCCCGCCCGAGAACTGTTGAAGCGACGCCCTTTGAGCCATAAACCCTTTCATTAAAGGAGGTTTAGGTCATGAAACGGCAATTTTGGATCCTGCTCTTGGTGGTGATGCTGCTGGGCCTGGCCCAGCCGGTAGGGGCCAACGACGGTTTTTACGTCATCGCCGGCAGCCGCGGGGTGGGTAAGGCCATCACCCCCACCACCAGCCTGCCCTACACCATCAGCCAGCCGGGCTTCTATTACCTGACCGGTAATCTCAGCTACTCCGGCACTGGTCAAGCCATTTACATTACTACCAGCGAAGTCACCCTTGACCTCATGGGCTTCAGTATCAGCGGCCCCGGTTCAGGGGGAACCGCAGAGGGAATTGCCATCACTAATTTGATCATTAATAATGTGGAGGTCCGCAACGGCCAGGTGAAAAATTTTTATTATGGGGTAGATAGTGCGTCTGGCAATAGAAACGTCCGGTTTTCCAACCTCAAGGTAAGCGGCTGCTATGTCGGTATTCGGTGTGTGGGTGACAGCATCATCATCAGCGGCTGTGAAGCCACCGGAAATGATATAGGATTGAGCAATTCCGGAGCTTGCGCCCTGATCGACAAAAATGTCGCGGCTTATAATAATACTTATGGATTCGCTTTAAGTTGCAACGGAGTAATAACCAACAATGTAGCCTACGGTAATCACACCGGTTTTTCCCTTGCGGCTAATAATAAACAGTTGATAGATCGCAATTCTTCTGCCGGAAATTCTATCAACTGGAGCAATTTGCCCGGCTGCACGGTGGGGCTAAATACGCCTTAAACCGGAAAATCCACTTTGATCTTAAAGACCTCCTGGGCCGGGAGGCTCAAGATTTCCTCTACGTCCGCGGCCTGGGAGATTTCCTCCAGGATCTGGTTTAGACGTTCTTCCGATTCGGCGATGAGGGTGAACCAGATGTTGTAGCGGTGCCGCCGCAGGTAGTTGTGGGTCACCCCGGGGTAGCGGTTGACCACGGCCACGAAATGGTCCAGGGACGCAGGTTTTACCCGGGCGGCGCACAGGGTGCTGGTGTAGCCCAGCTTGCGGGAGGTAAAGTTGGCCCCCAGGCGCCGGATGATGCCGGCCTCTACCATGGCCATGACCCGGGCCAAAACCTCCGCTTCCGAGGCCCCTACCCTTCTCCCCATTTCAGCATACGGCCGGGAATCAATGGGAAAATGCGACTGGATCTCGTTTAAGATGGCCCGGTCCAGGTCGTCTAAAGACTGGGGTTTGGGTTTTGGGTTCTGGGTTTTGGGTATGGTCATAGGGAATTTATCGTCTTGGCGCCTTGGTGTCTTGGCGTGAGATATTATACTAAGTTCTTATTCAAATGCAACAAACTGTATAGCTAACTAATTGATATTACATTTTTTATTCACAGATAACCGAAAACGGAAAACAGAAAACGGTATTAGCCCACCGGTTCATACGGGCAGATGGGGTCGTCCCCCAGCACATCGCCGGTCAGGGCATAGGCCCGGGCCCGGCAACCGCCGCAAACCTTGCGGTACTGGCAGACGCGGCACTTGCCGTGATAGTCGTCCACCCGGCGCAGTTGCCGAAACAATTCGGCCTGGGCCCAGATTTCCGGAAACGGGGTCTGACGGATGTTGCCTGCCACCAGCTCCAGGTAGCCGCAGGGCTGGACCTCCCCCTTATAAGACACAAACGCGAAACCCTGGCCGCCCAGGCAGCCCTTGGTCATGGCCTCCATGCCGTGGGTGGCGGCGGTGATCGGCTCCCCCCGGGCGGTCGCGTCCTGGCGCCAGAGCCGGTAGTACTGGGGGGCGCAGGTGGGCTTGATGAAAAGCTTACCACCTTGCTGCCGGGCCAAAAGCCAGTTCAGGGTTTCTTCATATTCCTCCGGGGTCACCAGTTCTTCCCGGATGAGTTCCCCCCGCCCGGTGGGCACCAGCACGAAGACGTGGTGCGCCGCAGCCCCAAGCTTCAGGGCCAGATCAAAGATGGCCGGGAGCTCAGACCGGTTGGCCCGGGTGACGGTGGTGTTGATCTGAAAGGGGAGCCCGGCCTCGCCACAGGCGGCGATGCCGGTCAGGGCCCCGGCATAGGCGCCGGGAACCGCCCGGAGGCGGTCGTGGGAGAGGGCGGTGGCCCCGTCGATGGAGATGGACACGCGCTGGATGCCCGCGTCCTTGAGGCGGGCGGCGATGGCCGGGGTCAAAAGCGTCCCGTTCACCGCCATAACCATGCGGTGGCCCAGTGCGGTGCCGTAAGCCGCCAGGTCGAAGATGTCGTCCCGGAGCAGGGGCTCGCCGCCGGTGAGAATGACCACGATCTGGCCCAGGCTGGCCAGGTCGTCCAGGAGCTTTTTCCCCTCCGCGGTGCTCAGCTCATCGGGATAAGGCCCGGACCCCGCCGCGGCCCGGCAGTGGAGACAGGCCAGGTTGCAGCGCCTCGTCACCTCCCAGGCCAGCAGGCGGAGTGGCGGGATTTTTTCAGATTTGTTGATAGAATGATTCATAAGCCAGGATTAAGTTATCAAAATATTATGATTTCTGTAAGTTATTATATGTTGGTAATTCAGTATGTTCCATACTATATTTCACAACTCTTCTTAAGAATTAGGCCACCTCATGTCCAGCCCGGTCAGCTTACCCGGGTAATTTTGAAAAGATGGCACGGGCTGGAAGCCTGCGCCACCGAAATTCTTTGGGTTATTTACGTTGTCAATTATCATTGTGCCCTGTAGGAGTGAAAGGATTCTTTTGGGAATCTTCAGAAGCAAGGAACGCCCAAAAGTCCTGAACCCCTGGTAGCACAGGCTTCCAGCCTGTGCTCATTCCCATTTTTCATAGAGCCAGGGGTATTCTTCCGAGGATTGAGCCAAGTCAATTTTTAATGGGTTATTTCTGATGTATTGCCATTTCTCCAGGAACTCCGCCTCATCCCGGACAATGCGATCATAGCTCTCGGTTTGCCAGAGGGAGCCTTGTTTTCCTCTCTGCTGGTTAATTTTCTGTGAGCTAAAACTTTTGACGCTATGCAGAATTTCAGTCAGATTAAAAACACCTCCTTCCTGTTTTGGCAGGGGTTGAGCCAAGACATGGACATGGTCAGGTAACACGACTGCGGCATAAACAGTCCATTTAATGGTATCCCAATATCTAATGGCGCTTAAGGTAATAGTCCTTTCTTCGAGGCTTAAGCTCTGGCCTTTTTGGCAGCGCCAGGTAATAAAGTAAACTCTGCCAGGCTCTTGCCAATGGGGCAGATTTCTCCGGCTGATTTGAAAAGAATGCACAGGCTGGAAGCCTGTGCTACCAGGGTTTTTTCCCTGGACTTGGGTTTCCTTCTTTGAAACAACCACTCAGGTTCACCCAGTCAAAAACTTATTAGCATTTAGGGAGTCCACTTCAAATACAAATGCTCCTGCACTTTTCGGGTTTTTATCACCTTCCCAACAAGGCCGCCGCCTGTTTGGCGAAGTAAGTCAAAATCATATCCGCTCCAGCCCGTTTGATGGACAGGAGCGATTCCAGCATCACCGCGGTTTCATCCAGCCAGCCGTTAGCCGCGGCGGCCTTGATCATGGCGTATTCGCCGCTTACCTGGTAGGCGGCCAGGGGCAGGTCGAACTCCACGGCCAACTGGGCGATGACGTCCAGGTAAGGCAGAGCCGGCTTGACCATGAGGATGTCGGCGCCCTCCTCCACGTCCAGGGCCGCCTCGCGCAGGGCCTCGCGGATGTTGGCCGGGTCCATCTGGTAGGACCGGCGGTCCCCGAAGGCCGGGGCGGACTCCGCCGCGTCCCTGAAGGGGCCGTAGAAGCTGGAGGCGTACTTGACCGCATACGACATGATGGGCACCATCTCGAAGCCCCGCTCGTCTAAGGCCTCCCGGATGGCCCCTACCCTGCCGTCCATCATGTCGGACGGCGCCACCATGTCGGCCCCGGCCTCGGCGTGGGACACCGCCACCTGGCTCAGGACCTCCAGGGTGGCGTCATTGTCCACCTCCCGGCCGGAGAGCAACCCGCAATGGCCGTGGGAGATGTAGCCGCAGAGGCAGACGTCGGTGATCACCACCAGTTCGGGCAGCTTTTTCTTGAGTAGCCGCACCGCCTGTTGCACCGCGCCCTTGGGAGAGGCGGCTTCGGAGCCGGTGTCGTCTTTACGCGTCGGCAGCCCGAACAGCAGGACCGCCGGCACCCCTACATCCAGAGCGGCCTTGGCCTCGTCCACCAGCAGGTCCGCAGACAGGCGGGCTACGCCGGGCATGGATGCCACTTCCTGGCGCACCCGGCTGCCCGGGGCCGCAAACATGGGATAGATGAAGTCTTCGGGGCGCAGATGCGTCTCCCGCACCATGCGGCGCAGGGCTTCCCGCCGCCGCAAGCGCCGGGGGCGAAATAACAATTCCATAATCTTGACCTCTTATGCGGTTATCAAGAAAGATTTTACCTGTACATCGGCCATCTTTAAGCTCATTGTTACCCACCGAGGCCTGCCTGTCAAGCTCACGGATGAGGCGCCGGGCTAGCCGGGTCTTCAATGCTCTATCCTGGCGGAAATGGGATTAACAGTTTTAGAGGTAATGTTTTTGTGCTATTGTATAATAAGTCCAAAGGTTGCCGGAAACAATTGAGGAGGCCACAGATGAAGATACATTCAGGCAGAATCGCTCTGGCGCTCTTGTTAGCTGCACTCTTGATGGCCGGTTGCGCTACCCCGCAGGACAAGCAGGCGCAGGCGGATCGAGACGCCTTTTGTGCGGTCCTGGACACGGACAAGGACGGCAAGATTACGAAAGAGGAGTTCATGGCGAAAACCAACGACAAAGCCAAGGGGTTGGAAGTTTTCGAGAAGTGCGATACCGGGAAAAAAGGCTACCTGACGTATGACGAAATCTGGACTCAACGCACGATGCTTCCACGGGAATTAATCATCACCACTCCGCCCTTGGTCCGGCCGGTGCGGTAGAAAGGTTGATTATCGGTGGTCCAGGGACCGGGGTTCCGGCGGGGCGCTGATCGCGTTGGGCCGAAACCGCGACCCTCTCCACCCTAGGGCGTGATAAAATAAACGTTACATTAAAATTGCCGGCTGGCACCGATATTTATCGGAGTGGCAAGCCGGAGAGGCGGGCCAGAGCTCTATGAACAAGAAGATGGTGAGTGGCTGGGCAGTCGGGGCCACACTGATTCTCCTGCTGGCGGTCCTGTACTATCTCTCTACTGGCACCGCTCCGAAAACCGGCCCGAGCCCTGGCACAGCCCCGGGGGCGCCCACGGCACAGGCCTTGCCAGAACCACCCGCGGCCGCATCCACACAGCCCACCCCCCAGGAGCCGCCGGCTGCTCCCGGCATTGCACCCGCGGGTCCCCCCAAAGGGGCGGCTCCCAGCCCGGAGGCGCACGTTACGGTTCCCCCACCCCTGGAGCCAAGTCAGCATTATGGTATTTTGGCGGGCAGTTATAAAAAATACCGGGACGCGGCCAGAATGCTGGCCAGGTTGAAAAAGCAGGGAAAACCGGCTTTTGTGCAGCGAGACCCCAGGGATTTAAACCGCTATCAGGTTTGGCTGGGGCCGTTTTCCTCCCAGAACGAGGCCCGGGAGGCAAAAAAATCCCTCCAAGCTATCCTCAAGAAACCTCTTAAAATCGAGCCCATAGAAAATCCGGTTCCCAAGTAACGTTGGACCGGATTGCTCCCACCCAGAGGGTGGACAGCTATGTCCGCGCTGA
>JAHIKF010000459.1 GCA_018897875.1 Pseudomonadota bacterium
GCCTCAACCGTGGGAGCTTCTTTCAGCCAAGACAACAATTCTTCCGGCGTCAGCCAAGATTCGATCTGGGCAGGTTTGCGCATCTTTTTTAGCCCCTGCCCAATATACCATTACTCTACGTTTGATGTCAAATTGGTATGAGACCACCCTGGCTCTCTATGCCGCGGTCAAGGAAATGCGGCAGACCGCCTCAAATCCCATAGACATCCTGATCTGGGGAGGTGTTGCCACCCCTGAGGCGGCTTCGGCCTTCCTGGCCACCGGGGCCGCCGGGATTGTCTTCGAGAGCCTCCATTGGTTGACTGACCTGGTAGCAATTGATGATCAGCAACGCCAGCGCCTCGCAAGACTCCGCCTGGATTCCACCGATTTGGTCGGCCTGGACCTCGAGGTTCCTTGTCGCCTGTTCAACAAAGGCAACTCTCTGGCATTCAAGGAGATCAAGGCTTTCGAGAACTCGCAGTGCGGCGCCGCGATCACCGCGGCCAGCCGCCGTGCCTTTGTAAGCCGGGTACAGGCCACGGCCCTCCACCCCCTGGCGAGCCGTTTCAGCCCGGATGAGGTCATCCCCCTGGGGGTGGAGGCTACCTTTGCGGCGTCGTTTGTGGAGCGTTTTGGGGCCGGGACCGAAGAGGCCGTACAGGCCTTTATGGACGAGATGCGCCGCGCCTGCCGCTTGGCTGAGATGAAAAAGGATGCCTGGGTGGACAGCCCGGTGGCCCAGGAGATGGGAACTCTCTACCCCTTTATCCAGGGCGCCATGTCATGGATCACCGAGGTCCCGGAGTTTGCCGCCATGGTTGCGGATGCCGGGGGCCTGCCCACCATCGCCCTTGGCCTGATGGACAGGGCGGCCCTGGACCAAAAGCTGGGAGGCCTGCCGGAGATCATGGGGGGGCGCCCGTATGCTGTCAATGTCGTGTCGTTGGCAGAAAACCCCTACCGTCAGGTGCATCTGGACTGGATAAAGCAGCACCGGCCCCGTTTTGTGGTGATCGCCGGAGGCAATCTCTCCTTCGCAAGAGAAGTGCTGGAATGCGGCCTTGAGGTCATGTATATCGCCCCGGATGAGGCCCTGATGCGCCTCGCCCTGGAAGCCGGCGTCCGGTACGTGATCTTAGAGGGGTATGAGGCCGGCGGCCACGTGGGGCCCCACAGCACCCTCACCCTGGCTCAAATAGCGGTGAATCTGAAACGGCGCTCCCCATCTCTGTGCCAAAACTGTCGCCTGATCCTGGCAGGAGGCATCTTCAATCGGGAGACCGCCTTTATCGCCGCGGTGCTCGGGGCGGACGCCATCCAGATGGGCACCGCCTATCTGGCCACCCGGGAGATTGTGGAAACCCGCGCCTTGACGGCGCTCTATCAGCAAATGATCATCGAATCGCCCCCGGGGGAAACCGTGGTCTCAGGCCAGGAAACCGGGCTGCGGGTGCGATCCTTGAGGACCCCGAGAACCGCGGCTATCTTATCCCTGGAGCGGGAGTTTGCCGCGGGCCGCACGGATGAGGCCGCCTTTCGGAGGCAAATGGAGGAGGTGGCTGCGGGGAGCCTGTTCGCCGCGGCCCAGGGTCTGGACCGGCCGGGCGGGGCCCCTCTTTCGGAGCAGACTTGCCGCGAACGCGGGCAATTCATGAGTGGGGCCTGCGCCGGGGTCATCCGTAAGGTCCGGAAGCTGCAGTCCTTTCACCGCGAGCTGGCCGCGGGCCCACTTGAGCTGCATCAGCCCTTTGCCGGGGCGACCGGCTCAATTCCGCCATCTCCACCGGCCCCCGGGCTTGCCGGAGAAACTCCATCCTTCGAAGTTGGCCATGGATTGCCGCGGGTTGCGCCCCGGAGAGGCGCGCCTGACCGGGTGGCCATCACGGGGATGAGCCTGGTAAATGCCCTGGGGCAGAGCCCGGAGGAGGTCTGGGCGGCAAGCCTGGCCATGAAGAGCGGGATTACCCCGGTTCCGCCTTCCCGGTGGGATCACGGGCTTTATTATGATCCGCGCCCGTTCGTTCCCGACAAGACCTACTGCAAGGTGGGGGCCTTCACAGACTTGCAGATCTCCCGGACTGAACTGGGGATCCCCCCCCATGATTTCCGGACCATGACCGAGTCCACCCGGATCACCATGTGGCTGGCGGACCAGGCCATCCGGGCATCCGGCCTCCTGTCCTCAGACATCCCCCGGGAGCGCATCGGGGTCCTCATCTCCCAGAACTCGGGAGAGGCGGCGGGGAGCCTCGCCGGTATCATCATCCGGGCCAACATTTGCCACATCCTCGCTGACATTAAGAGGGCCGTTCCCCTGACGCCGGATCAAGAGAGCGCCATCGAACAGGAGATGAAGGCCGGGCGCCTGGCTCCGGACGACACCACCCTCCTGGGCCGACTCAACTGCGCTGCGGCCGGGTTTATCTGCAACCGCTTTGGGTTCATGGGGCCCAGTTATTCGGTCTCTGCCGCCTGCGCCACCTCACTGGTCGCCCTGTACAGCGCCATCCAGATGATCAACAACGGCATCCTCGATGCCGCCGTCGTCGGAGGGGCCGAGGAGATTCTCAAGCCCTTGCATTTTCTGGAATTCTCCGGTCTGGGCGCACTTTTCGGACTGTCCGGACAGGAAAGACCGGCGCCCGAGACCTCCCGCCCCTTCGATGCCCAAAGAGATGGGATGGTTTTAGGCGAGGGCGGGGGCATAATCGTCATCGAGCGGGAAAGCCTGGCCCGCGCCCGCGGGGCGCAAGTCCACGCGGTCATCACCGGTATGGGGGCGAGCAACAACCCGCTGGGCATGGTGGAGTCCTCCAGCGTTTCCCAAGAGATGGCCATCCGCGCCTCTTTTCAGGGGCTGCCGTATGGGCCCGAGGCCGTGGACCTGGTGGAATGCCATGCCACGAGCACCCGGCAAGGAGACGTGGAGGAGGCCCGGGCCCTGAAGACTTTCTTCAATGGCGGCAGGCGCACCGTGATCACTTCCTTCAAATCCCAGATCGGCCACACCCTGGGCGCCTCGGGCATTAACAGCCTCATTCGCGGCGTGATGGCTATGCAGGCGGGGGTTTTTCCTCCCACCCTCAATTATCGGCATCCAGACCCGGAAATCGACCTGGAAAGTTCGGGACTCATCATCGCCCCGGAGCCGCTTACTTGGGAGGGCGGGAACGGCCGGCCCCGAAGGCTTCAGGTCAACGCCTTCGGATTTGGCGGTTCCAACTACGTCGTGCAGGTGGAGCAGGCCATGGATGCCGCGGATACGGTCCTGGTCGCCACCAGCCGCGAGCCGGGCTTGGGTTCTCCCGCGCTCCAGGGCGTCTCTTGCTTCCGGACCGAGATTGACAGTAGTAACTATCGGATGGCCGTGGTGGCGGCATCCGAAGCCGAGGCCCTCGCGGTTATCGAGAAGTCAGCCCCGCTGGCCAAGGGCGGCATGGTCTCCCCCAAGGCGCTGAAGTCGTGGGCGCGCCAGGGGATCTTCCTGGGCCGTGTGGATCAGCCGGCGCTGCCCCTCGCCCTGGTTTTTCCCGGGCAGGGGTCGCACTATGCCGGCATGGGGCGGGAGCTCTACGACTCTTTCCCCGTCATCAAGGAATGGATGGACCGGGCTGCCGCCGCCGCGGACTTCGACCTGCTGCACCTGCTGTTCCACGATCAAGAGGAAAATCTACAGAAAACCCGGTGGCAGCAACCGGCCCTGTTCACCGTGGAATATGCCGTGGCTCGATACCTCATGGCCCTGGGTATCCACCCGGTGGCTATGGCCGGGCACAGTTTGGGCGAACTGACCGCCCTGTGTCTGGCCGGGGTCTATTCCCTGGAGGACGGGTTCCGCATCGTCAACCAGAGAGCCATCTGCATGGATAAAGCCGCGACTATGGGTTTGGACCCCGGCGTCATGGCGGCCGTGGACGCCCCCCTGGACCTGCTGCAAGAGATGCTTCAGGGACAGGAGCAGGTCTACATCAGCAATATCAATTCACCGAACCAGGTCGTGCTGAGCGGCAAAACTGAGCCGGTGAAAAATTTCGGCAGCCGGCTGAAGGAGATGGGATACCGGGCCACCCTGTTGCGGGTCAGTATGGCCTTCCACTCGCCCATCATGAGGGTTATCCGGGATGAACTCGAGGCCTTCATTGCCCCCATCCCCTTTCATACCCCACAGATCCCCGTCATCTCCAACACGACCATGGCGCCGTTTCCAGCCGATCCCGATGAGATCAAGCGCATCCTGATGGCCCACTTGGAATCCACCGTCCATTGGATGCCCAACGTCCAGACCCTTTGGCATGACTTTGGAGTCCGGCTGTTCACCGAGGTGGGCCCCGGCGATATCTTAAGCAATCTCATCTATGATACGCTCCCTGAACCGGCCTGCATCCAGACCTGCCTGCCCGAAGCCGAAAGCCTGACGTGCAAAAGCGCCCTGGCTCAGCTCTTCACTCAAGGGCAACTGCCGGTCCACCGGGAACCGAGGTCTGTTTCCCTGCCCGGATTCGGGAAGGCTGCAGAACCTGTCCGCACCGCCCCGGCACCCGGGTTACGCCCCCCGGAACCTGGGCCGGCAGGCTTTAAACCGGTGGAAAAGATCATTCAGAGGGAAATCAACCGTTTCGTGCTGGAGACTTACGGCCGCTTCCTGGAACCCCACATCCTGGCAGCCATCCGCCAGGAGCATGACCCAACCTTCCAGGCAGGCGATCTATCCGCCGCGATCCAATCCATGCTCCGGGGTTCCGGCCCCCCCGAGAGCCAGGCGCCGATCTCTCTGGGGGAACCGGCAGCCCCGCCTTACAATCCCATCCCGGCGATTCAGGCCCCGGCCTCTCCTGCCCTGGAGGAGGCGCCCGGGGACCTGGGTCACCTGGAGACGCTGATTCACATTATCATGGATGCCACCGGGTTCAACCGGGACGAAATCGAACCCGACATGGATCTCAGGCGGGACCTCTCCATCCGCTCCAGCCGTCTCCCGATCATCATGGATGCGGCGGAACGCCAATTCGGGATCACCATCGAATTGGAGGATTTTATCGATGTCCGGACCGTGAAGGACATCGCCCAGAGGATCTCCGAGATCATCTCAAGGCAGGAAGGCGACGGCCTGCAGCCGGCCGCGCCGGCAGTTGACCCCGGTCCGGAGCAGGCTGAAACCCTGAAGCCCTCTCCGGATGAGGCGAGTTTAAAGCGGCTCGTATTCCACCAGGCTCTGGTTTCGCCGGCGGACTCCATGCCCGTGGAATTGAGCCCAGGCGAGTCAGTTCTCCTGCTCTCACCTGACCGGGATGACCGCCTGGCCGGAAGTGTGGAAGACATTCTCCGACTGGATTACGGGGTTGAGACGGTTCCCATGCTTTTCATGCCGAAGAACTTGGGCCCGGGCCTAGAGAGCTACAACCTTCTGACTGATGCAGGGTCCTTACGGGTTGCCGAGAGAATATCGGCCCTGGCGTCCTTCACCGGGATGGTCATCACCCTCCCTCCAGGCGGATCGGCCAGGTTAAAAGACACGGCGGAGGCGGCGCGGCTTCTCAGGGGGCTCTTTGGCGTCCTGAAGGCATTTCTCCAATCACCGATTAAAAAATTCGTCGTGCTGATCCATTCCAGGGAAGATACCGAAACTCTCGGTGGGCTTCCGGCAGAGGGGATGCTCGGACTGTTTCTGTGCGCCGCCCAGGAATACCCATCGGTCCAGTTTCGCACCCTGGCAATCGGCTCGGATACCGACCTGCGCGCCGCTTTCGGCGGGGCTCTCGACCGAGGCTACCCCGTGGTGGAGATGATTCATCGGGATGGCAGGGTCTTCACTTCTGAGGGGCGCGTCGCCCCGTCGGTCTTCAACGGCCCGGCAGGTCTGCACCTGAGCCCTGGAGACGTGATAGTCATGTCCGGGGGCGCCGCGGGCATCACCGCCCACCTGGCCCGCAGCCTGGCCCCCTTCAGGCCCCGCCTGGTCTTCCTGGGGAGGACACCGCTTTCCCCAGGCATCAATCCCGTCCAGTCGCTCTTCAAACCTGCGCCGGCTGAGTCGTTCACTGGTGACCACCGGGCCGCGGAGATGGTTCAGACCCTGGCGGATTTGCAGGCCGCCGGGATCGAGGCCACGTACCATACCTGCGATGTAACCGACCCCGAGGCGGTTCGAATGATCCTGGGCGAGGTGGCCAGCCGCTATGGCAAAATTGACGGCATTATTCACGGGGCTGGAGTCCTCCGGGACGGTCTTCTCAGCCAAATGACCGGAGATGACCTCTCCATGGTCACGGACGTAAAATTTCTGGGGGCGTGGAATCTCTTCTCGGCGGCGGCGGGGGCGGGCTTGAGATTTTTCGTCGGCCTGTCCTCGGGGGCAATGATCCTGGGGAATCCCGGCCAGTCCAATTACGCCGCCGCCAACCGGATGATGTCGGCGCTCCTCAGATACCTCGGGCGGAAACACCGCGCCATCCGGATCAAGGCCTTGATGCTGCCTCCGATCGAGGGGGCGGGCATGGCCGACGATCCCGCCGTCCGGGAGCTGATGCGGCGGAAGGGCGTGGCCTACGTCCAGGTAAATGAGCTTGCCGGGCTTTTCTGCCGGGAGCTCTCGGTAGCCCCGGCTGACGACGATTGGGTGATGTTCATGCGAACCCTGCCAGCCGTAAAAACGGCGCGGCTCGATGCGACCATCCCCCCGGCGCTCGCAGGAGATCTGGCTGGCGGCGCCGTGGCCTTTAGACCCGAGGACTTCCCCCTGATCGACCGCATCGCTCGCGTGGACCTGCGCCGGGAACAGCTGGAAGCCTTCCGATCTTTTTCCCCGGAGAAGGACCTATGGATCGAGGATCATCGACCCCTCAAGTTCGTCGCTAACCCTCTGGTCTCAGCCGCCATGATTCTGGAGACCTTCATGGAAGCCGCCCGGATCCTGTATCCCCACCTCCAGGTGCGAGGAGTTCGCCAGGTGCGCTTCCTGGACATGATCGAATGTCCGCCTGGGTCGCCGCGGACTGCTAAAATCCTCTGCCGCCGGGTCGACACCTCCCTGCGAGAGGTATGGTGCGAGGTCTCTCTCTCAACCCCGGCGATCTCCCCCACCGGAAGATTGACGGACCGTTTCACCCCGGACTGCCAGGGCCAGGTGAGCCTCGATGGTGGCGGAGACGATCTCGGGGAGGGGCTGACGGATTTTCCGGTTCGGCTGGACGAGCTGCAGACGCCGCCCATGGATCAGGCCCAGGTGCTTGCCTGGTACGAAGAGCGGAGCGGCCTCAACGGCAGGTATCGGGTAATAGAGTTGCTGGACGGCGCCGGTCCGGGGGTGGTACGGGGCCGAACCACCTACCGGGAGAATGGTGATTTCGCCCACTTGCTGCACGCACGGTACCAATACTCTCCCTACCTGTTCGAGGCCCTGATGCAGTCGGTTTACTTCGCCATCGTCGCCCTGGACCCGTCGGAGCGCCGATCCATGCTTCCCGTGGAGATCGGGGAGATGAGGTTTTTGCGACCCTGCCGGGTGGGGGAACAGATAACCGTGGAGGCCCGCCGGCGGGCCCAGGACGAGACCGGCCAAACCTGGGACGCCAGAGGGCTTGACGATCAAGGCCACCCCCTCATGCAAGTTTGGGGTATGCGGATGCATTGGGTTTCGGAGTGAGCCGCACTCCCGGGGATGGGCTCCGGGCTCGGCCCGGTCTGCGGGGAGGAGCGGGAGTCCGGCTTTTTTGAGGCCCTCGAATATTTCTGTTACAGGAGGTTCAGAAATGAGCGTCAAGAATCTATCTCAGAACTTTAGGCCGGCTATGGCTAAATCGGTCCTGATCGCGGCAGCCCTCCTGGTTTGGATTCTGGTGCCAACCGGGGCGCAGGCTATTTTAGGCATAGGTGAGCCGGCCCCATCTTTCTCACTGGTAGCCGGAAATAATAAAAAGCTCTCCCTCGACATGCTCAAAGGAAAAGTTGTCGCATTGTTTTATGCCACCAGAGATACCGTCGAGGTTAACAATGAATTACAACATTATCTGGATACGCTTTACGCGGCGCAACCGCAAAATATTCAAAATCAAATCTTCAGGTTGCTGGTCGTCAATGCCATGGAGGCAACCGCGGTAACAACCTGGAAAGAAAAATTAAATGAAACCTCCGCCAAGCTGAAGGTAACTGTTTACGGGGATTGGACCGGAGGCATGTTTGCGGCGTACCGCATGAGAGATAATGACAGCAATTTTGTCATTATCGATAAGAAGGGCGTCGTCAGATTTGCCGCATCCGGCAAGATAGCTAACAGCCGGTTTGAGGCCATAAAAAAACTCCTTTTAGAACTGGCGAATGGCAAATAAGAAGCGCCGGGGCCGGCGGCTGAACTCTTTCAAGTCTCCGAACCGGAAAATCGCTTGCCCCGGGATTTTTCCACGTAAAGCGCAGCATTGGGGATTTTAGTGCTTAACTTTGGTTTGAACCTGGGAAAAGAGTTCCGCAGCACCTGAGAAGAATCTCTGCGCCCTACAGTGGCAAAGTGGAAATCCATGGCGAACCAAGCTAAACACGCCATCGAAGTCGAGAACCTGACGAAGCGCTACGGAAATTTGCTGGCGGTCAACGGCATATCGTTTACGGTCAGGACAGGCGAAGTTTTTGCCTTCCTGGGGCCGAACGGCGCCGGCAAGTCCACTACCGTCGAGATAATCGACATGATCCGCAGGCCCACGTCGGGAAAAGTGAGACTTCTCGGGATGGACGTCACCAAGAAGAAGCGCGCCATCGTCCCCCGGATCGGCGTCCTGCCGCAGGACTTCAGCTCCTTCGACCGGATAACGGTCCGGGAAACCCTGCAGTTCTATTCACGCCTCTTCTCCCGCGGCAACGCCGATATCGACGGACTGATAGAACTCGTGCACCTCAAGGACAAGGCCGAAGAGCAGTATAAGAACCTCTCCGGGGGCTTGCAACAGCGCCTCGGCATCGCCATTGCGCTGGTGAACGACCCCGAGGTCGTGTTCCTCGACGAGCCGACGACCGGGCTTGACCCCCGCGCCCGGCGCGAGGTGTGGGAAGTTTTGCTGGGCCTGAAGAAGCAGGGGAAAACCATATTTCTCACCACGCACTACATGGAGGAAGCGGAGATTCTGGCCGACACGGTGGCCATCATCTCGAGGGGGATGATAATCGCCACGGGCTCTCCCGCTGAGCTCATAGAAAACAACACGAATTACCTGGTCCTGACGCTGCAAAGCGTCGATGCGAACGTCGTTGAGATCATCCGGAAGCTGGGCTTCGAGCCGGTCCATGACAACCACCAAGACCTCAAGGTCAGGGTGGAGCACACGGAAGACATCCTGAAGACCCTGAATGCCATTAAGGACGCCGGGGGTTCGTTCCTCAGCCTGGACGTTCGCAGGCCTAACCTCGAAGAGGTTTTTCTGAAGCTCACCGGCGAGGCGCTCCACGCCGGCCCGGCCGAGAACGGGGAGGTAGGATGAAGCTGCGCGTCATCAGGGCCAATCTCATCGTGAAGCTCAAGACCTTCTACCGGGAGAGGACCGCGATGTTCTTCACGCTGGCTTTCCCGATCATCCTGATTCTCGTGTTCGGCACCATTTTCCTGGACCGGGACAAATTGAGCTTAGACCTTTACGTGCAGGACCTCGACCACAGCCAAGCCTCGGCGCGGTTCGTCAAGACCCTGCAGTTCAATGGGAACTTCAAGATAATTGAGGTCGATCCCGCCACTGACGCCAGGGAGTACGCCCAGAAGCACAAGCTGAACCTTATCCTCGTTATCCCCAAAGACTTTGGAATCTTGCACGATCAGAGGGCGGACAATAAAACCCACGATGCCTCCGTTATCCTGAGGTATATTTACGACCCCAGCTCTACTTCGGTGAAGACGAAGATGGAATACCTGAACATGGAGTTTGCGGGGATGAACCAGAGGATGTCCGGGAGGCCGCCGTTCTACCGGTGGGAGGAGACCTCGATCCTCAACCAGAAATACCGGTTTATCGAGTTCTTCATCCCCGGCGTCATCGCCATGGCGGTGATGATCGCCTCCCTGTTCGGCACGGTGAACATGAACACGGAATTGTTGCAGAAGGGTATCATCAGGAAGCTCTCCACCACGCCCATCACTCGTACCGACTGGATACTGTCGAACATCCTGTACCAGTTCGCACTCGCCATCATCTCCACGATTGCGATGCTGCTGGTGAGCTACTGGGTGTTTCACGTTGAGCTCCATATAAACGGCTGGCTCCTGGGGTTCATTTTGCTTGATGTCTTCGCCTTCGTCGGCATCGGCATGATACTCACTCGCTTTGTGCAGGAGGCGCAGAGCGCCGTCGCCGCCGCCAACGCCATCGTGTTCCCCATGATGTTCCTCTCGGGGAGCTTCTTCCCCATCGAGATGATGCCGGGCTTTTTGCAGACGTTCGCCAGGGTCCTGCCGTTGTATTACATCAATGAGGGCCTGCGGGCCTCCATGATATTCAGCGACAACCTGGCCGCCCTGCGTTACGCCGCCATAATCGGGGCTTTCGCGGCCGTGTTCTTCACCCTGGGCATCACAGCCACCAAATGGGAAGAGGGGAAGTGATTCCCTTAAGGTGAAGACGTGAAAATAAAGCTTATCTCCCCCCACAAACAACATGAAGACTCAAGTAATTTCAGGCTCCTGCGGATAAATTTGCCGCTGCTCGCCGCTCTAACCCCGCCTGGCCACACGATTACCATAGTCGATGAACTTTTTGCTCCCGATGACCTCAATCAAGAGGTGGATTTGGTGGGGATCACCGTCATTACCGACCTGGTGCCCAGGGCCTATCATATCGCCGACACCTATCGCCAAAAAGGGGTGAAGGTGGTGATGGGAGGCATACACCCCACCCTATTGCCTGAGGAAGCGCTAAGACATGCAGACGCCGTCGTCGTGGGAGAAGCGGAGGGTGTCTGGCCACGGGTGGTATCCGATGCCGCCTCGGGGCAGATGCAAAGAATCTATCGCGCCGATAAAAAGACCGATCTTGCCAGCCTGCCAACCCCACGGCGGGATCTCTTCCCCAGACCCAAACATCGGGGTTCCGCTTCTCTCCATATCGGCATCGAGGCCTCCCGAGGGTGTCCGTACGATTGCGAATTCTGTTGCAGCGCCCAGACCTCGGGGCAGCAATATCGAGTCCGGCCGCCTCAAGAGGTGATTGCCGAGATCGAGTCTATTGATTCTTCTCAGTTCTTCTTCGTCGATGACGCCCTGGGACTGAACCGAGAGGCAGGGAAAAAGCTTTTTACGGCAATGATCCCCCTTAAGCGGCTATGGATGGGGCAAGGAACCGTGTCGTTAGCCGAGGATGTGGAGCTGCTAAAATTGATGCGGCGTTCGGGGTGCCAGGGACTTTTGCTCGGATTCGAATCGGTCCAAAAAGACACTCAGCATGAGATGAAGAAAATCAAGAATCTGAAGATCGATTTTTTTGAGGCCATGCGCCGATTTCATGGCGAAGGGATCAGCATCCTCGGCGCCTTTGTTTTTGGCTCCGATCACGAAAACAAGGATGTGTTCGAGCAGACCTTGGAGTTTATCGTCAAAGGTCGTCTGGATTGTGTCCAGCTGCGGATTCTCCAACCTCTTCCCGGAACCCGGTTATATACGCGCCTGTTAAGCGAAGGCCGGTTGTTTGAGCCTGACTGGTGGCTGCGCGGCTATCCTCCTGATACCCTCCTCTATCAACCGAAGAGCATGACGGCTGACGAGCTCTTGAACGGCTACGCCCGCTTGACCCGGCAAACCTATTCGTTCGACTCCATGATCAAACGGTTCTTTGGCATCAGCCCATGGGAACGGAGTCTACGCGGTTGTCTTACGTATGCCGGCGTCAATCTATCTTACCGCTACCGTTATCTCAAAGGCCTGAACAAACCCCAGCCATTCGTCGGGGCTGCAACCTAAGCCAACGTAGGGCGGGAAAGAGAAGCGCATCCCGCCTTTTGCATCATTCCATCTCTAGACGGTTCATCAAGGCTCTCTCTTCTCCTGACCACCTCCCGCTTCCCACCAGCGGTAAAGTCGTGGGCCCATGATGGTGCACCCGGCTGCCAACGCCGCTCCGGCGAAGATATCGATGACATAGTGATACCTCAGGTAGACCGTGGAGAGGATGAGGGCGCCGACGATGGGGCAAAAGAGATAGAACAGAAGCCTGGCGTAACGATAGGAGAGAAATAACACGATGAGCGCGATGGCGGTGTGGCCGCTGGGCATGCAATCCCGTTTGTTACCCTCCACAAAATTTATCAGATGGCTCACGGAATCGGCAATAAAACCGCCGTTTAAGGGAATCGACTGGAGGTGGGCCAGGGTGTAGCGCGGGCCAATCGCCGGAAAGAACATGTAGCCGACGAAAGACAGGTACCAAACCAGGAGCAGGACAAAGACCGCCAGATCAAAATCCCGCCCGGAATTCTTCACATAGAGGGTATGAACCAGTCTGGCCGGCAGAAAAAAATAACTTAAATAAGCAACGGACAGAACGGCGGTGAGCCAGGGAACGATCCAGCGCTCCATCCACACCGTTGGATGGACGCCAAAGAGGAGGAAATCGATGCGGATCAACTGGGGATCGACGTCGGGGCGGAGATACTGGCTCAGATCACCGAGGGATTGGTAGATGAGGATAATATAAAGGATGGGGGAAAAATCATTAATAAACCTGCCGACCCGGCCCCCCACCTCTCGGTCGGAGCCCCATTTCAAGACCAGGAGGACGCCTGCCCCCAGGGCATAACGCCAGAGCAGCGATCGCCAGAGAGGAATTTGGTGCCGAAAAAAGAGAACTACAAAGAACAGCCCGATGAGAAAGAGCAGGGTCAGCCCGTGAATAGGATTGAGGCGTCTCATCGGGGGAAAATATATCCTAAACCGGAGGGGAAATCAAAAATTCCTGAATAACGTCAATTATTTTAGAGCAAGTATAATCACAGATTATTTCAGGGCCGGGCCGAGGAGGCCCCGGCCAGGCGGGCTCGGGTCTTCAAGGGGCTGAACTCCTCAACGTGGGACCTTAGGGATGGGAGAACCGGAGAGGGGCAGGCCCAACAGCCCCTCCTTCTTGACCTCGCCGGGGTTCACCAGGCGCCCCGCGAGCTTGCCAAAGAAGGTTACCCGGGTCCAGGCCAGGGTGGGGACCCGTTCAGGGCTGAGAAAGATAAAATACTGATCCGCGTCGCCCGCGCCCGGCGAGCAACTGTTCACCATCACTTTGAGCCCCTGGTCGGTGACGTCGCCGATGCAAAAGACCAACTCCCGGGGTTTGGGGGCCGGCATCATCATTACCCGCAGGCTGGCGCCGCCTGGGGCCGGCCCCAGGGCGTCTAACCGGACGTTATAAAACAGGCTCAAGAGGTCATAGACCGGGCCGGTCAAGGGAACTTCCCATTCCTTGATTTTCTCGCCGCCGTCAACCTGGCGCCAAAGGGTCAGCCGGCTATGGTCATAGTCGAAACGGTACTCCTTCAGGATTTTTTGTCCGCCCTCCTGGAATTCTTCCCGATACACCACGGGTTGCAGCCGCCCGTCCCGGTAGACCATCTCGGTCTGGTAACGTTCGGGCAGCCACCGGCTCAACAACTTCCACATCCCCTGGGCGGCGCCGGAAAACTCCGCCAGGTAGTGTCCCGGCTTCAACTCCTTGAGAACCAGGTGAACCCGGGCCACATCCGACCACAGGCCCAGGCTGATTTGATATTCCAGGTTTTCCCGGATGTCCGGTGCGGCGGCAATCGTGGCCGGGGCGGCGGCGAGCGCAGCCGGCGCCAGGCCCAGCAGGAACAATATAATGATGAGCCAACCCCTTCCGACACGCATCAATTATCCTCGCAATCTTGATTTTTCGGGGGCGGCGACCCCCACCCTCTATTATAAGGACGATTCATGAAGCTGGGGGGAGAAGAAGTCAGAAAAACGTGGATCCGGCGTAAAATTGAGCAGTCAGAGGAAAGGTAGGACAGGGCAAAAATAAAAAGAAAAGCAGGCAACCTCGTGTTCATGACCCACTGCAATCCGTCGGTAGAATTCGTGGGCAATATGTCTCAAGGTGTGTAAGAATGGCGATTATCCAGGGGCGCATCGCTTTAAATTGTTGGCGGACTACCTTCAGAGCCAAGCGGGTACAGGAATAATTGGCTATCGCCCTGAAACTCTTTGGCTGATAAGATCGTGCGCCACCTGCCCGGTTTTAAACAAGAAGATGGGGCCACCGACGATCAAATACCAGTAGAAGGTATAAGTTCGCCACACCAACAGGGTAAAGGCGAGGGTCTCCCGGTCTA
>JAHIKF010000460.1 GCA_018897875.1 Pseudomonadota bacterium
AAGCCTTAATTTCGGTCTCTAAGCGCACTACATCATAATTATAGGGGGTGGCCTGCTGGCGCATAACCTTGATCTGCACCTCCTTGGCGTCGATCATCGCCCGCAGCCGGGCGACATATTCCAACACCCCCTTAGCCTGAGTATCGATCTGGATGACGCCATGTTCCTCGCTAAAAGTGCGCAAGGCATTTTCAGCCTTGGCCAGGTTTTGATTAGACTGTTCCCTTTCCTTTTCCATAAAAGCCATCCGGCCTCTGGCTTCTTGAACGGTTATCTGCCGCAAAAGTCCATCCAATTCCTCATAGAAGGCGTTAGCCATGCCCGCAGCTCTTTGGGGATCCTTATCCGTGACCTCAATGGCAATTAACCCATTCTTCAGGGCTACAACCTTGGCTTTTTTGCCAAGTGCCTTCCGGGTTGCCTCAATAGTGTTTTCGTTATAAAGCTTCCGTAAATTGAAACGTTCGATGATGCGATCAAAGGTGGTATTGCCGGTCATCATTGCGACATACAGCTCGGCAGGAGACTTGAGGCCCAGGAGGCTTGAAGCCATGCCGGCCATGGTGTTGCCGGTCGGAGCGCCCGGAGTTCCAGCGCCCATAAAGTTTAACAACTGGGCGCTCAAGCTCATGTTTTGCTGGGGGGGAAGTAGCCGGGCAGTGGCAGTGTATTTATTTGGGATGATCAGGAGTATAAGGAAAGTAAGGACAGTTACCGCGACAGTGGCAAATACTATCATGCGGCTGTGCTTAGCCAGCACGATCAGGATTTCTATTGGGGAACTTTCGTTATTGGCCCGATTTTTATGGAGTTCAGCCATTTAATAATTTTCAGAAGCATTGCCGAAATTATCTATTAATAATATATTCTATTTAAAGGCCATGCAAGATAATATTTTGGATAAACGCCCCTGAAGAAAATCAGCAATTTCCTGCTGCCAATCCTGCTACCGCTCATTAGTATTGGTTTAACACTCTCGGCTGGAGGTCAGATTTTTGAGATATCCGGATGGAAACCAGACCTCAGTGCTGAAGCGGTTGCTAAGAAAGCGTGCTTCAACTCGAACAGTGAGCCTAATGTCGCCAGATCTGGCAAAGATATCCGGTAGGGGATCCCGCCTGTGGTGATACCATTCAGGCCTGCAAAAACTCTTCGCAACAAGCTATCACTGGTAAGGGAGCCGAGAGGGTCTCTCTGGAGAATAACACTATCTCCAATCCACCGGCACACTGACCTGGCCCCCCAAAAGTGATTCATGGGTTAAGTCAGTAACATCGTGGGGGGTGGGGATGCCTCCTTTTTTGGACCATTCTGAGTGGAAAATTCGGCTCTTTTTCATTTATGGGCTCATGGCATACTGCCTGCCCATCCGGAAGATGGGGCCCTGATAGAGAGCAACCTGAGCGCCGTGGTGGGACAGGAGACCAAGCGAAGAAACAACAAGCCTGGCGGCAGTGTCGGACTGCCGCCAGGCGATGAAGGCATCTTTTTCCAGATGCTTTTATTTTGAAGCGTATAACTGAAAAATCGCCGTACTGCTAGTATCCATAAAAGCAACCACATTGGTAGAATTCGCAAAGGCAGTCAGGGCCGCAGCGTACTGTGCCTTTTCCATGCCGGGGGCGTTTACGGGGTCCACCGGGATAAAACATACTAAATTGGTAAATGCCCCATTATTGTCTGTCAGAGTGACGGCATAATATCCCCAATAATTAGCCCCGGCGGCAACAACTGAACAAGTATAAGTACCGATTGCAGCATTAGCGTTACCGATAGACAAGGTTGCCATCCCCAAGACACATAACAGCGCTACCAACATCACCTTTTTCTTCATTTTGCCATCCTCCCATTTTGGTTTTTCAAGAAGCCAATTTCCGTCGGCACCACGACCAAGCTTACCCGGTTTACTGCCCATAATGCAGGTTTCGTCAACTTCCCCTTCCTGCACGGTTCTGGGATCTTCCTCCGTGCGACACAATACATATCATGGCCGCAAAAGTCAACTGCATAGAGCCCAATAAGATTATTATTTTCCCCCTGCTGGCGGGGAGATTTCCCGTTTCACCTGGATATTCGGCTTTTTAGGAGCATTGGCTAGTGCGGCCGCATTCCTCTTCTTCATTTCCTCCAGGGTTACCCCCGGCATAATTTCAATGCCCGGTGACCGCGCCATTTTTACCGCGGCCGCATTCCTCTTCTTCATTTCCTCCAGGGTTACCCCCGGCATAATTTCAATGCCCGGTGACCGCGCCATTTTTGCCGCGGCTGCATTCCTGGCTTCCATTTCCTCCCGGGTTACCCCCGGCGCAATTTCAAAGCCCGGTGACCGCGCCATTTTTACCGCGGCCGCATTCCTGGCCTCCATTTCCTCCAAGGTTATATCCGGCATTACCACAGACTTCGGCTCAGGTTGTTTCTTAATATCTGCCATTTCGCCTGCTCCCGAGGCCCCTTTTCCCCCCATCAGAAGCATGGCTGGCGCTTGCGATTGTTTCGCTGCAGGGATTGAGGAAGTCTTGGCATTTTTCCCTTTCTCCGACCCCCCGGGAGTGCTATCCGAGCCGCAGCCGAGAAGGAGAGAACAAACCGCTAAAACCATCGTTCCAAGGCCGACGAAGACCAAGAGCTGTGAGCAGATACGCTTTCTGGCAGACTTCTGACCTTTTTCCATCTGACCAGTATTGTTTGATAATGTCATCATCTTGTTAAGCCTCTCATGAATGCCCCTAAGTGTTCCCAGGGCATGTTCTGTGGCCTACGCAGCAATCGCCACCATCCTTATTTACCTGAGATTATGCGGCGAGCTTGGCCACCGCTGTTAAAAAGGTTTTTGGGGCCCTCTCAACTAGCCTAACCCCGACAAATTTCCCCTTTGGTTACAAAACTGAATATTGATTGTTAAGATAGCACACATCTTAATTAAAAATCAAAGGAATTTTTTGTGTACCGCATCCGGTTTCCTGGACACAAGTTTTTATTGAGCCACTCGAGCCAGTGAGGCTTGGGCGAGCCACTTGGCCCTGGCCTGCCAGGGGCTTTTGCAGCCATTTTGTTCCGCCAGCCACTCGCGGTTGTAGGTGTCCACAAAGTACCTGACCGCCTCCCTCACTTTCTGAAGATTCTGTAACACCCGGCCTTCTCTTGCCAGAAGCATTACCAGGAGAAAGTGAGCCTTCATCGGGTGGGGAAATTACGCCTTCAGACTCAAAAAGACCTGGCGAACCCGCGGCTTCCTCTACTCACGAGAATTTCGAGCAACCCTTTGCAAAAACTTAACGGACATTGCTGAAATCATCTAGCAATGTGGATATAAATTAACAGGAAAAAACAATTAGTTCTATAGGCAAAAGTAACTATTTTGCGGAAATTATGTGTAGGCAAAAGTACCTATATCACCTGATAATTTTAACGCCAGGCGCTTTGAATGCATTGCTGTGAATAGATTATGGCCGAATCCTGTTCCCCCACCTCAAACCCAAAAACCAGCCTTAGGCTAGAAAACCGCCCGGCAGGTTAAGGACAGGAAAGCGCACGCCCTGGCAGCAGGCTGTCTCAAGCAAGTCGCCGCTGGTCAAGCGGGCCAGGTCTTTCTCGGAGGGAATATTAAGAATTTTGCCGCGCGGTTACATCCCGGGGGGATAAACCACAATTTTGCCAGAAGGTGTCTCCAGGCCCACCCGCGTGGTTTGCCCCCAGGGACATCGGATGAAGCCCTAAGCGTGACCGGAGAAGGCCCTGGCGCGGGCCAAAGAGTTTCCGGCGTTTCTCCGCCTCCCCCCAGGTCAAGATAGGTGGCGCCTGCTGCGAGGTGAAGACCTGGCGCGGCCCTGCCGGGAAGGGGGTCTGCGTGCGAAACAACTTGTAACCAATTGGATTATATCGTACTATGCGCCTAAAGACCCCTAACCGTGGTTCAAGGCTTGGCGGCCCGAGGAAGGTTTTTGCCCATCTGATCCGGCTCTGGGGGAAGCCATCCGGGACGCGGGCCAGATAAAATGAATCCGTAATGCATCTGACTTACCCTAAAGGACCAATGTGCCGTTCTGGCGTTGAATGCCAACGTGAAGGTGAGGCCGGCGGGCCACGTTGCCAAGAATATTCCGGTTATCTATCTCCTTTATTAACCATAAAATTATCTTTCTCCTGCCAAGGGCTGGGGGAGGGAGTCGCATTTTGCCGGCCCAGATAAGGCCTCAACCAGGGATGGAACCAACATGACTCAAAAGCGCATGGACTTTATTGATCTGAAGTCTCAACAGCAGCTAATTTCTGCCTCACTCGCCGCAAACATCCAACGGGTCCTGGCCCATGGCCAATACGTCATGGGGCCCGAGATCCAGGAATTGGAGACCAGACTGGCGACGTATGTGGGCGTCAAGCACGCCATCTCCTGCTCTTCCGGCACCGATGCCTTGCTGATGTCCTTGATGGCTTACGGGGTAGGTCCAGGCGACGCCATCTTCACCACTCCTTTCACCTTTATCGCCACCGCCGAGGTGATCCAGTTGTTGGGAGCCACCCCGGTCTTTGTGGATATTGATCCGAAAACCTTCAACCTTGATCCGCAGGCCCTGGCGGAGGCAGTCAGCCGCCTGGGGCAAAACCCCGGAACGGCTCATCTTAAACCCAAAGGGATCATCCCGGTGGACCTCTTCGGCCAACCGGCGGATTACGACCGCATCAACACCATCGCCCAGGGGCAGGGCTTGTTTGTTCTGGAAGATGCGGCCCAATCCTTTGGCGCCACGTATAAGGGGAGGCGGGCCGGGGCCCTGTCGGAGACGGCCGCCACTTCTTTTTTCCCGGCCAAGCCGTTAGGCTGCTATGGTGACGGCGGGGCCGTTTTTACCGATGACGACAACCTGGCGGAAGTCCTGTGCTCCATCCGGGTCCATGGCCAGGGGAAGCATAAATACGAGCATGTCCGCATCGGCTTAACCGGCCGTCTGGATACCTTGCAGGCCGCGGTTCTCTTGGCCAAGCTGGAAATCTTTGATCAGGAGGTTGAGGCCCGCCAGAGAGTGGCCCAGCACTACTCCGAGGCTCTGAACACCCTGGTGGAGGTACCCTTTGTGGACCCGGCCTGCACCTCAGTCTGGGCCCAGTATTCGGTGCTCACCATGCATCGGGAGCTTTTGCTGCAGAAACTGCAGGAGGCCCAAATCCCCACGGCCATCTATTATCCCTTGCCCTTACACCTGCAGAGAGCTTTTGCTCACCTGGGCTATAAGACAGGGGACTTCCCGGTGAGCGAAAGCGCCTCCCAGCGCATTTTTAGCCTGCCGATGCATCCCTATTTGGGGCAAGCCGATCAAGAAAAAATTATCCAGGTCTTATCAACCTGATTTTTTAAGTTCATGTCCTTCATGTCCGACACATGACTGAAGATTAACCTGCATGCCTGGCGGCATCACTCCTAAGATTGCACGAGATTTGTCTGAAAAATAGACCGCAAACCTCGGAGCCGGCCGGGTATAATAGCCGGCAACGGCAATGAATACCGTTTTCTGTTTCCGGTTTTTGGTTTTCTGTTTAAAAGATTATTAATATAAATAGGTTAGCTATCGAGTTTGTTGCATGTGAATGAGAACTTGGTATAAGGTCTCGGTAAGACTTTGGTGAAACGGGGCCGGGTGACATTACCTCCCCTGCCCTCCCCTTCCCGGGCCTTTTTTCCGAGTTCTCATACCAGGTTGCGCTCATAGAAGTA
>JAHIKF010000461.1 GCA_018897875.1 Pseudomonadota bacterium
GCAGCATATGAGAAAGGTGTTAAGGTTTGTGGCAACGAAAAATCAGAACTTGAACAACGATTGCAGCGATCCCCCGTTTTACACTGGTGGGATATAACAATTCATCCTAAAACGGTAATTTTGTAATTTCTATATCCCTTAAAAGTTAATCCCCGTGGATAGAGGGAGATTTCCCCCTGGTCTTTCACGATACAGGAGCGCCTGAGAAGCAGATGCGGGTTACCGGGTTTTGGCACAGCTGGCTTTTGCCCCTTATCCTGGTGCTGACCCTGGTGGGGGTTTCCCGGGGCCTGGGGGCCGAGGTTTGCGCCCCCGAACCGGCCCCGCCGCCTGAAGCGCCGTCGGCCGCCTCCCCCCCCACCCTCGCTGCCGGCCAGGCAGACTTCACACTCCACGCTTTCCATATCGTCGGGGCCCAAACGGAGACCGTCAAGGACCTCAAGAAGCAATTATCCATCAAGCTGCCGTCGTTCTGGCCGCCCTGGGGCACGCCGCCCCCATTCCGGCTCCAGGACCTGGAATACGACGTGGAGCGCCTGAAGAATTTCTACCGCCGCCAGGGTTTTTACCACACGAAGATCAAGCCTGAAATCAACTATGGCCCCAAGGGGGCGGTGGATGTCACCCTGAAGATTGACGAAGGCCCCTGGGTCAAGGTCACCGACATTGACGTCGAGGTCGCCGGGGCGGTGGACCTGTCGGAACTGAAGTCAAAATGGCCCCTCAACCCCGGGGATCGTTTCGTCGAAAAGCCCTACGACAATCTCAAAAATCTCTACCTTAACTACCTGCCCAACCACGGCTACCCCAAGGTCAAAGTGAAGGGGCGGGTTTACCTGAACGAAGCGACCAATACCGCCAAGATTCTCCTCACCGTCAATCCCGGCCCTCTCTGCTATTTCGGCCAGGTGAGGATCAAAGACGAGGAGAAACTGGAGACTCCCCAAGCCGCCGTCCTGGAGAAGCTCACCTTCAAAACCGGCCAACTTTTCAACCAGGAGAAGCTCTTCGACACCCAGCGGAAACTCTACGCCACCGATCTGTTCAGGAGTGTGGTCCTGACGCCGGAGCAGGTTCTGCCGCAGGACCCCACCATTCCCATTGTCGTTGAACTGGTGGAGAAGAAGAAACGGTCCTTGAAAGTGGGCGTGGGGTATGCGGATGAAGAGAAGTTCCGGGCCCGGCTGGGGCTACGGTACCGGAACCTGTGGGGCGGCGGCCGGCTCCTGGACCTGGATGCCCGGTATTCCTCCCTGGGCTACCTGGTCTCGGAATCATTTTCCAACCCGGTGGTGTTCGGCTCCTCCTTCGACTTCGTGCAACAGAGCGGGGCCCGGCGCCGGGACCTGCCGGGCTTCAACGACCGGGCCTTTTTCACCCAGTCCCGGCTGGAACGGGACATTCCCTGGGACCTGCGGGTCTACTTCGGTCATGGTCTGGAATTCGCCCGCCCCTTCAACCTCCCGGTGGAAACCCTGATCCGCCTCCAGGGGACCGAACCGGAGAAAATGTACCGGGCTTCCTTTGCTCTCCTGGGCCTGCGCCGGGACACGACCGACAGCCCCATTGCGCCCCAGCGGGGAGGGATCTTTACCCTGGCCAACGAGTTTGCCCCCACCTTCCTGGGCTCCGGACTCCAGTTCGCCCAGTCGGTGCTGGACTGGCGGCGCTACCAGGCCATCGGCAAGTCAAAAATCGTGGCCGCGGGGCGCGTCAGGTTCGGCCTCATCCAACCCATCCAGTCCACCACCCAGATCCCCATATCCCGGCTCTTCTTCAGCGGCGGGGCCAACAGCGTCCGGGGCTATAAGCTGAACTACCTGGGCCCCCGCAACATCAGCGGCGACCCTGTCGGCGGCGAAACGGTCCTGGAATTCGGTCTCGAAGGGCGCTTCCCCCTTCCCATTTACGAAAAAATCGGCGGGGTGGTCTTCATCGATGCGGGCAATGTCTTTTCCCGGATTCACAACCTCGACCTGGGTCAGTTAAAATATTCACCCGGGGTCGGGCTGCGCTATCTCTCCCCCATCGGGGCCATCGGCGTGGATATTGCGTTCCCCATTAACCGCATCAATTACCAGCAGGACAGCCCCTACCAGATCCACTTTTCCGTGGGCTACGGCTTTTAGGGGGAAGGAGGCGAGATGCGACGGGCAATGATGGTCATGGTTTCTCTGGTGCTCCTCCTGAGCTGGGGGAAAACCGCTGCCAGCGCCATTCTGCCGGACCTCACCAATTGGGGCGGCGCTTCCCTGCTCTCCCTGATCCAGGACAAGGTAAACGGGAAAGTCACGGCCCGGGAAATCTCCGGCAACCCCCTCACGGGCATCACCTATAAGAACCTGGAAATAAGCGGTCCGGACGGCAAGCTAATCCTGGCCGCCGATCGCCTGGAAATCCGCCTCTCCCTGGCGTCCATCCCTTCCTTGCGCCTGGACCTGGGGACCCTGGCTTTAGAAAATCCCCGGTTTTACCTGGACCGGGATAAAGCCGGCCAGTGGAATGTCGGCCACCTCCTCAAGGCCGAAAAGCCCGCCGAACCCGCCGAATCCCAGGGTCTCATGAGCAGAATCACCACCAGTTTATTCCGGGGCCTGGATCTCTCCAACCTGGTGGTGCACGGGGGCGAACTGTTTATTACCGATGGCGGCCACACCCGCCACTACTCCGAGATAGACCTCAAAGCCAGCCTGAGCCTGCTCAACCTGGGGCAACCGCAGCAAAAAGCCGAGGTCAACATCCCCAACCTGGGAATCACCACGCCCCAGGGCCGCTTCGAACTGGAAGCCGGGCTGACCTATAGCTCGGGCACAGCCCGGATCGGCTCTCTGAACCTGAAGTTGGCCGGGCGCCATTTGGTCTCCTTAAAGGGGGAAGTCTGCCGGCCTCTTGATAAAAAAGCCGGGTTTGCTTGCGCCTTGACCGGCAAGCTCGGCCCCATCAAAGGCGACCAGATCCACGCCTTATGGCCCCGCTGGCCCGCGCCCTGGGACCTGGCCGGGACCATGAGCCTCAGCAGCACCCCCGAGGGCGGAAAATTACACCTCCAGGGCAAGATCGGCGAAGCTGATTACGTCATTAAGGGAGACCTCAACACCGGGGTCAAGCCCGCGGTCTTTGAGCTCGACCTGGACCTCAAAGGCCTGACCACGGCCCAACTCAAGGAAATTCAGGACCTCAAGACGCAGCCGGTCCAGGGCCTGAGCCCGGTCAACGCCCGCCTGCACCTTCAGGGCACGGGCCTGCCCTGGCGCCCCGAGTCTCTAGAGACCCGCCTGGACCTGGCGCCCTTCCGGTATCGAGATCTCAAAGTGGATAAGGTGCGGCTTGATCTCTCCGGCAAGGCCGGGAGCCAGAAGCTGCAGGCCTCCGCGGCGGGGAATTTCGGGAGCCTGGACCTGGGCGCCAGCGGCCATCTCCTGCCGGTAGGAGAACCCGGCCAAGGGCTTTCCGGCAATCTGACCGTGCGGACGAAGGATCTTCAGCCCGGCATGGTGGGGGTGGCCAAACTTTCGGGCAGCAGTTTAACCACCTCTTTTACGGGAAAGTTCCGCCTGCCTCCCAACTTCTCCCTGGCCCAACTCTCCCTGACGGGTAACCTCCAGGCCAACGGCCGGCTGAACCAGACACCCTTGAAGGGGCTGAGCGCCAGCTTTGCCCTGGAAGGGAAAAAACTGGTGATTTCCAAGGCCGACGTACAGTTGGCGGGCCTTACGGCCTCCGGGCGGGGGACTCTCACCGAGTCCGGGGTGGATGTCACTTTTAAAGCCGCGGTATCCGGCTCCGGCACTCTGCCCCTGCCTCCGGGAGCGGCCTTTGCTTCCCTGACGGCCGGAGGCGCCGTCCGGGGGCCGTGGAAGGCTCCCCAGGTAAACCTAACCGCCCAGGCCCGAAAAGTCTCCTTCCAGGGCGTCAGCCTGGAATCAGCCAACCTGAACGGCACCCTGTCCGGTTGGCCTTCCTTATCCGGGAGTCTGCAGTTGCAGGGCACCAGGCTTCGCACCCCCGGGGGCACGTTTAACCGCCTGAAACTCAATGCCGACGGTGCCGGTGGCCGGTGGCAGTTCCAGCTAGCCGCCACTTCTCCCAAAGAGCCCAAGTTCGAGGCGGCGGGGACCGCGGACCTGGCGGCCAGGCCCCTGGTCTTGAACGTCGCCCGGCTCTCCTGGCACAGCCGGGCCCTGACGCTCAAGAATAAGACCTCCTTTCAGGTCCGCCTCCTCCCCGGCTGGGAAATCTCTCCGGCTACTTTTCAGATGGACGGCGGCACCGTGACCGTCGCCGGCCAGGCCCGGGACCAGGAACTGTCCGGTCACCTTGAGGTCCGGGACCTGGATGCCCGGCTCTTGGCGCCCCTGGGTCTGCCCGCCGAGGGCAAGCTCAACGGCCGGCTGACTCTGGCCGGCACCCCGCGGACCCCGACCCTTGACGGCCAGATCGCCCTGAGCTGCGGCAAGATCAACAATATTCCCATCCAGACCCTGACCACCACGCTCAATTACCAGGCTGAACAGGCGCAGGTGGCCGGCTACCTGGAAATCGGCCCCCTGCACTCCCGCCTGATCTGGAAAGGGTCGGTCCCGGTCAAGATCTCCCTGATCCCCTTTGCCTTTGCCCTGGCCCAAGATGGCCTGGACCTCCGAGTCCACAGTGAACGGGTCAACCTCTCCCTGTTGACCTCCACCAGCAAAGAGGTCCAGACCGCAGAGGGCCCCATAGACCTGGTGGTGGAAGCCCGGGGCAATCCGCATCAACCCCGGGTTTCGGGGTATGTGCGCTGGCGCGCCGGTTCCCTGAAACTGCGCCAGGCGGGGACGCCTTACGTCCTGTCCCCGGGCGAGATTCGCCTCCAGGGGGACAAGATCGTGATCCCGGGTCTGATTATCCAAAGCGACGGCACTATGCGGCTGTCCGGTGAAATCGTCCTGGCGGGCACCCCCCAGGCCCAAGTCCGGCTCCAAACGGATAATTTCCTGCTCCTGGATCGGGGGGGCAACGAGGTGTGGACCGACGGTTTCATCGACCTCAAGGGTCCCCTCTCGGCCCTGGTGGCCAGCGGCCATCTGAAGGTGCCCAAGGCCCAATTTCGCCCCACCTTCTTCCGTTCCGGGATGGACCCGGATGTCATCCTGGTGCCCGTCAAACCCAAGCCCAAGGCCGAGGCGACTGCGGCTCCGGCCATCTACCGGAACCTGCGGGTCGACGTCACGCTGGAAAATTCAGGCAATGTCTGGCTCATCGACCCCATGGGCAAAGTGGAAATGACTGCTCACCTCAAGATCAGGAAAGATCCGGGCCAGAAACTGGCCATGGGCGGGGAGGTGCGCGCCCTCAAAGGCACCCTGGATATCGAGCAACGCCCCTTCACCGTGAAACGGGCCCTGCTGCGGATGCCCGGCGTCGCCGGCAAACCCATAACTATAGATGCCAAGGCCGTTCACGAGATGGATGACATCACCCTGGTGCTCAGCGTAGACGGTACCATGACCAACCCTCAGATTCACCTGGAGAGCCTGCCGTCGCTGCCGCCGGCCGACGTCCTGTCTTACCTGGTGTTCGGCGCGCCCGCCGCCACCCTGACCAAGGACCAATACATGGCACTGGGGGCCCAACAATTGGGGGTTTTGGGAGGCATAAGTTCCGGCAAACTCAGCGAAATTTTAGGATCGACCATCCCATTTTTAAGCGGCATCAAGGTTAAAAGCGGCATGGTGGGCGGCCGTCCCACGGTGGGCGTCGGCAAGGAAGTCGTCAAAAATGTCAGCGTGTTCGTCGGGCGGAATCTTAACGAGGAGCGCGGGGTTTATGAACAGCAGGTGGGGATCCAGTATAAAGTCAACAAGCACCTGAGCATTGAATCCCAGATAGGCCAGCGGAACTCCGGCGCCGACGTGCTCTTTAACTATGATTTTTAGTAAGCGTTCAGCTTTCAGCTTTCAGCGGTCAGCTTTATGAGTTATCAGCAGTGTCTGGTTTGGTTTTTGCAAATGAGGCTGCTCGTTATGCATAGTCCAACAGTTCAAAAATTCGCTTCCGCACTTCCTGTTCCGTGAAGATCACTTCCCCCTCACCCTGACCCGCTCCCCCATTGGGGGAGAGGGGAAAAAGTGGAACCGATTTACTGCCTCATGGTTACTAAACCCGGCGGCATCACCTACTCCCTCTCCCCCCGCTTCGGGGGGAGAGGGAGTAGGTGAGGGGGGCAGAACCCTGCCCCTCCCTTTAACTGAACTATTTCACGTCTCGCACCCCCGGTCGGGGGCGTTTATCCCCTCTGGTTGCTTTTGGCCCTCATCCCTGGTAAAAAAGGCGCAGGGTGCCGATTTTTCCCCACAGGTATGAGCCCCTCCGGCCGTCAACCTCTCGTCAGCCTACCACGGCGGCTGGCCCTGGCATCCGCATCTTTACCGTGGCGCTTAGTGGAGAGTAAGCATGCTCATCGTAATGGACAGAGACGCGACCGACGCCCAGATCCAGGCGGTGGTGGCCAAAATCGAATCCCTGGGCTTCGAGGCCCAGCCCATGCCAGGCGGGGAGAGGGTGGCCATCGCCATCTTGCGCAATCCCGGCCCGGTGGATCCGGCCCTGTTTGTGGATATGCCCGGGGTGATCCAGGCCATCCCGGTCTCCCGGCCCTACAAGCTGGTGAGCCGGGAAATGAACCGGGAGGACACCGTCATCCACTTACCCGGCCTGGACTTGGGCCGGGGGCATTTCGTGGTCATCGCCGGTCCCTGTGCGGTGGAAAGCGAAACCCAGGCCATGACCATCGCCTTAAGCGTCAAAGCCGCCGGGGCCCAAATCTTCCGGGGCGGCGCCTACAAACCCCGCACTTCCCCCTACAGTTACCAGGGCATGGAAAAAGCCGGCCTGAAGATCTTGAAGCGCGTGCGGGAGGAGACGGGCCTGCTCATCGTCACCGAGGCTGTGGACCAGGAGTCCCTGAAACTGGTGGCCGAATATGCCGACATCATCCAGATCGGGGCCCGGAATATGCAGAACTTTAGCCTGCTGCGCTGCGCCGGCCGGACCCGGAAACCGGTGATGCTGAAAAGAGGCATGTACGCCACCCTGGATGAGTGGTTCATGGCGGCGGAATATATCATGTCGGAGGGCAACTCCCAGGTGATTCTCTGTGAACGGGGTGTCAGGACCATTGGCGAGCACGCCCGGAATCTCCTGGATCTGGCTACCATCCCGGTGGTGCACCGGGAGAGCCATCTGCCCATCATCGCCGACCCCAGCCATGCCGCCGGGCGCCGGGACCTGGTGGCGCCGCTGGCCCGGGCCGCAGTGGCCGCCGGCGCCGACGGGCTGATGATTGAAGTACACCATGAGCCGGAAAAGGCCATGTCCGACGGCGCCCAGTCCCTCTACCCCGACCAGTTTCACACCTTGATGAAGGAAATTAAGGGCCTCAACCCCGGGGGCTGGTGATGCGGAAGATTTTCTTCAGTAGCACAGGCTTTCCAGCCTGTGATCCCTTGTCTCGATACCGGGGCTGGTGATGCGCAAGATTTTCTTTATAGGCACAGGCCTCCGGCCTGTGGTCCCCTATCTCAATCTCGGAGGCTGGTAATGCGGGAGATCCGGCTACCGCTCCCCGGCCGGGACGCCAGCTACCGGATAGTGATCGAGCCGGGTTTGCGCCACCGGCTGGGACCCGTTTTGACCCCCTTCCGGTTCCCTCCCCAGGTGGTGGTGATCTCGGACCGCCGGGTGGCCCGCCTCCACGGCGCCGCCGTCCTGGACTCGCTTGCCGCGGCCGGCCTAGCCCCCGTGCTTCTGACCACGCCTCCCGGGGAGCGGGCCAAGACCTGGGCCGTGGTGCAGCGCCTGGCCCGGGAACTCTTGACCCGGGGCGCCCACCGGCGCACTCCGGTTATCGCCCTGGGAGGCGGCGTGGTGGGGGACCTCGCCGGCTTTCTGGCCTCCATCTTCATGCGGGGGCTGCCCTTCATCCAGGTGCCCACCACCTTGCTGGCCATGGTGGACGCCGCCATCGGGGGCAAGACCGCCATCGACCTGGCCGAAGGGAAAAACCTCCTGGGCACCTTTCACCAGCCCCGGATAGTGGTCATCGACCCCGAATTTTTGCGCACCCTGCCGCACGCCGAGCGGCTCAACGGTCTGGCCGAAGTGCTCAAGGCCGGGTTCATCCGGGATCGGGACCTGCTGACGCATCTGGCGACGGTTAAAACCGGGCTCTTTAAAGATGAAGCCGAATTGACCGAAACCATCTACCGGGCCGCGGCCATCAAGGCCCAGGTGGTGTCCCGGGACGAGCGGGAAGGGGACTTAAGGCGCATCCTCAACTTCGGCCACACCCTGGGCCACGGCCTGGAGCAGGCTTCCCGCTTCCGCCTGCCCCACGGCCGGGCGGTGGCTTGGGGTATGGTAGCCGCCCTGACCCTGTCGGAGCGCTTGGCGGGCCTGGACCAGGCCGAGGCCGAGTGGGGCCGCCGGCTTATCCGCGACTTCGGCCTCTTGCAATCCCTGCCGGAACTCGACCCGGAAGCCGTAATGGCGGCCCTCAGCCTGGACAAGAAGCGCCAGGAGTCCGGCGTGCCCTTCGTCCTGCTCCCCCGCCTGGGGGAGACCGTGATCCAAGACGGGGTGGACTTGGGCCTGGTGGCCGAGGTGTTGAAAGAGATGATTGGTGGAGGGGGCTAAGGGAAGGAGCACAGACGTTTTTTCATTCTCGTTCCCAAGCTCCGGTTCCGAAAACTTTTCCGGTGGCACAGGCTTTCCAGCCTGTGCGGACCGCCTGGCGGGCACGGCGGCCCGCTCCACCAAACCTTTCATAATTTACGGGTGGGCCGCAGGCCCATGTGGAACTGGTCTGAAAAGTTCCTGAGAATATGTGGGACAGCCGCCCCCGGCTGTCCCACGCACAGGCTGGAAAGCCTGTGCCACCTGTCTTTTCATGCTTTACGGGTGGGCCAAAGGCCCATGAGCAACTGCCTTGAAAAGTTTTTTGTAGGGTGCGTCCTACGCACCATTGCGCCAGGATGGCAGCGGGCACGGAGGGCCGCCCCACCGACTTTCCATAGCTGAAAACTTCGTTCCCAAGTGCAACTTGGGAACGAGCAGCAGTTTTTCAGAGCCGGAAAATAATTCCGGCCTTAATAATCTTATCGACAGGTGACGTGAGCAATCATGCGCTGGTGGTTGATTGGAGGTGTAATCGGGGTTTCACTCTTGTCGGCCCCGATCTATGCCGAAAACCCAGGCCACTCGCCGCAAAACCTGAGGAGAGCTGCCATCAAAACCATCTGTCTCAATCCCGTCGGCGTGGTGAAAAAGCAGGGCCAGCGCGCCTGGCTGGAGGTGTTGCCGGAATATGGACCGGGCCTCACCGGCCTGAAGGAGTTCTCCCACCTCTGGGTGTTCTACTGGTTCCACGACAACGACAACCCGGAGGAGCGCCGAACCCTTCAGGTCCACCCCCGCCGCGATCCGGCCAATCCCCTGACCGGCGTCTTCGCCTGCCGGGCCCCGGTGCGCCCCAACCTCATCGGCTTCACCGCCTGTCGGATCATCAAGGTGGAAGGCAACGTCGTGGAAGTGGCGGACCTGGACGCCCTGGACGGCTCCCCCATCCTGGACCTGAAACCCTACATCCCCGGCGGGGACGCCATCCCCGAGGCGGTCACCCCGGGGTGGCTGAAACGCTCCAAGCCCCCGGCCGATTAGCATCCAGCCTTGCAGTATCTTTCCAATCCCCCCACCAGGAACCCAATGTGACCCACCGATCAGATTCACTCCGGTAGTGAATTTTTGACAAATGGCTCGTTTGATACCAATTTGACATCAAACGTAGAGTAATGGTATATTGGGCAGGGGCTAAAAAAGATGCGCAAACCTGCCCAGATCGAATCTTGGCTGACGCCGGAAGAATTGTTGTCTTGGCTGAAAGAAGCTCCCACGGTTGAGGCA
>JAHIKF010000462.1 GCA_018897875.1 Pseudomonadota bacterium
GGAAACTCTCGCATCGCTGAAAAACACTGGCGTGCGCCTTCTGTTCAAAGCCAACATCCATCAAAAATTTGCCGTCATCGACCAGAAAATCGTTTGGTACGGCAGCATCAATCTTCTCAGCTACGGGAGTGCACAAGAAAGCATCATGCGGCTGGAAAGTCCAAATATCGCCCAGGAATTGCTGAAAGACCTTGGAAAATCGAACAGCGCCTGATTGCCTGGATGACGAAGCCGAGCTTTTTCTTTTTTCTTTGGTACCCGTAGCAAAGTTTGGTAACCTGTGTGGTAGAAGAAAGAAGGTGCGAAATTCCCAGGCTCTCACCCTGGAGGGGTTGACCATGGTCGAGGAAAAATTGGCGAAGAACGACCGCATCCTGGAGGAAATGGTAAGCCGGCTGATAGCGGCTTTCAATCCTGACCACATTTATCTCTATGGCTCCAGGGCCAGGGGGGAGGCCGGGCCGGACAGCGATTACGACCTGATGCTGGTGGTGTCAGCCTCCCAGGTCCCTCGCTACCGGCGGGATCAGCAAGCCTTTCGGGCCCTCTGCGGCCTGGGGGTCCCCAAGGGGGTTATTGTTCTCACTAGGGCAGAGTTTGAGGCGGGCCGCAAGGTGATCTGTTCACTCCCGGCTACGGTGCTCCGGGAGGGGAGGCTCCTCTATGCAGCCTGAGAAGCTGGCCGAGGTGCGGTCCTGGCTGAAAAAGGCGGCCGGCGACTTGCGTGGGGCCGACATCGACCTGGCTTAACCCCCACCGTTTATTGAAGATATGCTGTTTCATTGCCAGCAGGCCGCTGAGAAAACCATGAAGGGGTTCCTAACCGCCCATGACCGGATTTTCCGCAAAACCCACGACCTTGATGAACTGGCCTCCGCCTGCGAAGCCGTTGACCCCACTCTGAAAGAAGTTCTGAATCCAGCCAGAGACTTGACCGTCTTTGCCTGGGAGTTTCGCTACCCTGGAGAGGCTGAGGTCCCTTCCCTGGAGGAGGCCAGGCAATTCCGGGCCGTGGCCGGTGAGGTCTATCGATCCATTCTGACTCGTCTGCCCCAAGAAGCCCATCCGCAATCCCTTTCGGATAGTATGCCCATTAATTAAAAACCTGCCTCAGCCAGGGTAGCGGGAATATTTGAAATGTCCGGCGCGGCGAGGCAAAAGGTTCGAAAATCTTCTATGAAGGTACGCCAATGATATCAATGGGTTAGGTCATTCGGCCTAACCCTTTTATTTGTCTATGTGAGACTCTGTGTGAGAATTTTCCCTGAGGGATTGTTCCAGGGTCGCTATGGCCTCACGTTGGTCATCACCGATACTGTGGAGATAAATTTCAGTGGTTCTCCGATTCTCATGACCCAAGATCCGTTGGATATCGCCGAGGCGGGCCCCTCGCTGGTCCAGAACCGACGCACTCGCATGTCTAAGGGCATGGAACCGGAAGTATTTGACTCCGGCCTTTCGACATAGACTTCTCATGATCTTATGCCGGTCTCTATAAGGGCCGACTACCTTTTTCCCTTTACGGTCAAAGTAGGTGTGCCAAAACACCCATGGGTTGGTCTCATCTCGTTCATTGTGCCTACGGGATAAGGCCTCGTGGAGCCTCTGAGTCATGGCCACTTTCCTAGGGGTTAGATGCCCGCCCTTTTTCTTGCGAGTGTAGAGAACCACAAACCGTTGCTCCAAGCTGACATCATTCCAGGTAAGGCGATTGACCTCACCCATCCTGCCCATGGTATCCCGGATGGTTAATAGGTAATCTTGGACTTCTCGGTCAGCAACCGCGATCACCTTATCAACATCATCCGGCACCGGCACATATTTTAGGGTTTTCTCCTCGGGGAAGAAGTCAATCCCTTCGGTCGGGTTGTAAGCGATGAATTTCTTCCTTCTGAGGAAGTTAAAGGTAGCCCGGAGATAGCGGATCTCCCGGTTTGCAGCTTTAGCGGAGATTTTCCGCCGCTCCAAAATGTAATCCTCCACCATCTTTATAGTGAGATAACTGCAGCTTAACTTGCCCCATTTTTTGACCCATCGACGCGCGAAATAGAGGTAATCTCGATAATGGCGCTCTGAGTGATAGGCCTTCACATAGTCAAGCCTGCGGTTCACCAGTTCCCCAAATGCCATGTCGGTTGGGGTCGTCTCCGTTCTCTCCGCTTCCATTCCTGGAGGCGGGTTCTTCTACTCCTGCCTTTTTCTTGCCTCTGCCTCCTTTGATTCTTTTTTGGTCTTGAACCAGGCTTCCGTGTGCCTGGTGCCCTGGTGGGTGAAGTCGTACCTCCACCCCTTGCACTTTACCGAATAAACGCTCATAGAGGTCCTCCTTTCTGGGGAAAAACAGAGAACCCCCGAGCTTCACACCGCCCAATACCTGCCAGTTTTTATAAACCCAGCTCAGGCTTTTCCGGAGATATTGGGCTATCTCCTCGGGAGTCATTATTCCATGTTCAGAAGATGAGTCAACCAAGAAATGCATGGAGATCCCAGGAACAATTATTCATAACCTTTCAGGCAAATTCGTGAGCGATGGCAGAACTTAAAAATGTCAAATAAATCCTAATAATAGAAAGCGTTATCAATAAAGTTTTAGGGGTATCCGGTTTACTCCCGTACCCCCTATATGTTGTGTTTTATGGGATTGGGGCATCTTCCCCGGAGATCATCTCCTTTAACAGGCTGGACTTGAACGGCCTGTTGGACCAGACGGTAGAAGAGTTTTCCTCTTGAGCCGGAAGTCCTCCGATTGAATCTGAAGGTAAATTCATCGAGGTAGTAGTCAAGATGAGAAGCACGAACCGCTCCTTGATGTGTTCCCAACAGCCATCGTTTCAACAACGAAGCCGCTCGGTGCGCCAAGGGCAACAAGTTCTCCCCGACATCGGCAGTTTCCCGGATCACGGCGTGGTCGTATCCCAAAGAGGCCAGTTGCCTATATCCACGCCAACCATCCGTGCGCACCATACTGCCTGGCTCCACCGCGTCTTGTACAGCTTGGGTGAGACTATCTGCAGAAGCGTCGGTAACACGATACAAGCGAATTCGCCCGATATGCCTTTCTTTTTCCTGTACCGCCACCACCACCAAAGCCTTTCCCGCAGCGCCGCGACCACGCTTGCCCGGCTTTTCACCGCCAATGTAGGTTTCATCTACCTCAATAATACCGGACAAGCGGTCACGGCCCGGCCGCACCATGGCTACCCGCAGCTTTTGCAGCCAGGTCCAGGTGGTTTCATACCGTGGCAATCCCAGAACCCTTTGGAGCCCCAAGGCGCTAACACCGATTTTCTGACCGGTTACGTGCCAAATAGCCCGAAACCACAACCTCAAGGGTTTTCTCGTATCCTGAAAGATGGTGCCAGCCGTGACCGAGACCTGGTAATCGCAATGACGGCAACGATAAAGCCTCCTCTTGGTCGTCCATGCTTGCCGATGGCCACATCGCGGGCAACAAAACCCTTCCGGCCACCGCAGTTGAAACAAATACCTGCGGCAGGCCTCTTCGGTGGCAAAACATTGTTCAAATTCCAGGATGGTTCTGGGGTAATCTTCGATGTCCATTAACCCCTATACTACATGTAGAGGCAGGGGGAGTCACCGGATACCCCTATATCAAATTTCTCCTGAGCGCCGGACTTCTGGATAAGGTGCCGGAGCACTGCTGTCCGGCACGCTAATTGAATAGCAAAGGTTGTCGGTTATCAGGTGGTTGAGGGCAGAGCATGGCCCACAAGTCCATGCGCTCCAGGAGCATA
>JAHIKF010000463.1 GCA_018897875.1 Pseudomonadota bacterium
CGGATGAACCGAGAGGTTCACGTCCGGAACTGTGAGGGCGTGGGGGTGAAACTCCCCCGCGCTACTCGACCATTACCGTGGCTTCATTGCCAGCATAACTCCCAACTACAAGCTTGGGAACGATTTTAAAAAGGGAATTTTTAGAGAATAACCAACAAACCCCTGCCTCGAAGGTATTCTTTCACCTGCCGAATGCTGAAAATGCGATAGTGAAAGACCGACGCCGCCAATAAAATTTGAGCGCCGCCTATAGTTACACCTTCATAAAAATGTTCCAGCTTACCCGCTCCTCCCGAGGCAATCACTGGCACCGTCACAGCATCTGAAATAGCTTTGGTAAATTCCAGGTCATATCCAGCCTGCGTCCCGTCGCCATCCATACTGGTGGGCAATATAGAGCCGGCTCCCCGTTCCTGACATTCTTTGGCCCACGCCACCGCATCCCTGCCCACGGGCTTCGTGCCCCCGGCAATCACGAGCTCAAAACTTGAAGGCATGGCCATATTCCTTTTGCCGTCAATGGCGATAGTCACCCTCGCGGCACCGTATGCTCTGGCTGCCTGGCTAACGATATCAGGGTTTTTTACTGCGGCGCTATTCATGGAAATCTTGTCGGCACCGGCTTCAAGCACCAGGTCAATATCCTCCAAGGTCGCAATGCCGCCGCCCATGGTCAAAGGGATAGTGATCACCGAGGATACATTCTTGACCCACTCCAGGCGGGTCTTGCGGTTTTCGACTGTGGCGGCAATGTCTAGCATCGCCAGTTCGTCAGCCCCTTCCTGTTCATAAAATCGGGCATTTTCCACAGGATCCCCCGCATCCCGCAAGTTAATGAAATTAATGCCTTTTACTACGCGACCGTCTTTCATGTCCAAGCAGGGCATGATTTTAATCGGTTCCATGAGCTCTCTCCCTGAATAACGTTCTTGATATTCCCAGAGTAAAAATTTAGGGGCCAATATCTGTTTGAAATTATTTCCCCAAAACTTGATTAGAGGCAAGGTAAATATTCCTGTTTTAGTCAGCGAAAAGATTTTTTGGGGGGCAGGTCACTCCCTTGGTCGGAACTATCGATGAGCTAAAGATTATTCATTACTGATAAAGCATAAAGCCTTTTGTTGGCGGGGGTCGGCTATTACGTGGGCCCACTTGCCATCGGTGACAGCAGGAACATCAATCACCTTGATAAATTCTTCAAACCTTTGGGCATCGGGCAGGAGGACGCTAAGGATGTTAGATGATTTCCTGAAGAATTCTTGGTTGAAGTCAGCCTGGGGTTCATCGGGATACAGAGGCAGGTAGATGATTTGAGATTCCACTAAATCCAGAAAGAAATGGGTTCCATATGAGACATCCGGAAGGTGGCCAGCCTCTTCACGAGCTATTTCCACGAGAACCAAAGTATGGTTGATATCCGCGTAGGTGGTATTTACTCCCAGCGCCACGTTGGAACTGCCCCATCTGCCTGGACCCATCATCATGATAGTCTGACGGACTATTTCCGGATGACGATTGATCTCACCGACGACTCGCCCCATCTCCTGCTTTAATTCTAACGAGGCCTTCCTGTCGTAAGATTCCGGGTCTATATAGAGAATGTATTTAATGTTCGGGACCGTGCCTCCCGAAATGGTGCGGTTAGCTCTAAACAAGACGCGATTTGGAGAGATGCCGTCCGGAACGTTGGCGATCTCCGTTAAACCTGGCAGTCTCATGGGACGACATTGAACCAGGTTGATCTTTACCTGACCCTCCAAATCTACAAAAGCGGTGAATTCCGTGTCGATGGGGTAACCATAGGCCGCCTCGAGCTTTGCCAGAAACCCCCTCACGATCCTTACAAAATCAGTCCGGCCGATAAGGTTGTTGAAGGTCAGAATACAACCCTTGAGGCTTTTGATCCGCGGTCCACTCAGGTCTCTGACATATCCTTCCTCCATAAAGGAGAGAAACAGATACAAATTCGGATAATCCGCATCCGAAATCAATTTAGCCACCGGCATGCTATCAAAATGATTTTCTGATAGATTCAAGAGGTCCAATTCGCGCTGCGCGTAGGTTGCTACCTTATAACCAACTTCAGGGCGTAGATGGGGGTGGCTTACGGCAATCATCCTGGGATAATCGCCTCCCAACCGGTTGACGGCTCGAGTTCCGAGCCCGAAGACCAGTCGAATAATTCCCTGGTTTGGGTCTATGCGATCGGTCCAGCGGTAAAGGTTATGTGAAAAGGCCACGCCTGCCAGAGGGGGAAAGAAGTAGTTTTTATAGCGCATTCCGGAAACGCGCTGCACCAGGATGGCCATCTGTTCATCCGATTCCCCCAGGCCGCGCTGGCGTCGGTAAGACAGGGCATCGGGATTTACGGCGCTGGCATAGACCAGTTTCACTGCCCGGAGGAAAGATGCCATGCGTTCTTCGGGGCCACCCTGATTTGCACAGAATTCGCTCCGGTACTTGCCGGCAAAGGCATTTCCGAACCCGTCCTCGAGCAGGCTGCTCGATCTCACGATGATGGGCGCCTGGCCAAAGTAATCGAGCAGATCCTTGAATTGCTCCCTAATCTCCTCGGGAAACCTGCCAGCCAAAAAACGTTCCTCGACCTTGTCGAACTCTTCAGAGGAAATCTGCGAATTTCTAGTCAAACGAAGACGTAACCTGAACAGATCATTGTTGACCAGGAACGTAAAGAATACATCTGAACCGATGAAAAAGGAGTCGTGTTCCTCCAGGATTCTGGAGTAGTCCGTCTCATCGGGATCATTCAGGAGTATTCTGCGGGCTAGGAGCATCCCCGCCGCCTTGCCGCCGATGCGCCCGGAACCGATCAAGCGATTCCTGATGCTGAGAAGATCATTGAGAGTCAGGTACTTATCCGCCAGGCGCTGAAACTCCGGATGACCGCCGATAATCATCTGGGATAGTTCTTGTTTGAGAGCCTGAATCTCGGGCGTACTCTCCAAAAAACTCAGCTCATCCTCGTCGTATTGGGCGAGTTTGCGGTAGACGCTATCCCATGGAGCTATCGAGTCGGCCTTGACTTTGAGAGGACTTTTGCTGGCGGTCTGGGATATGGCGGAAGCATCCCCGCTCCTGAATACCGGGGTCAGGACCCCATTGGAGAATAGATGCGGCAAGAACATCTGCGAGGAGTATCGGTCCCAAACCTTCAGGGGATGGATATAGAGCCGATCTCTGACGTGATAAATATCAATTAAAACCTGGGTGGTATCCCGAATGCGGGCGACGGCGCTATGGGAGTGTTGTCCTCGGGTCAGGGCGAAATAAGCCACCGTATCCTGTTCACGGAGATATGGACAGGTTAGCTGGAAGAAGTTCGCCAGGAGTTCATCGCTGGCCCATTCGGCGACCAGGGCGGAGAGGTTGTCAAAGACATAGAATACCCCTTTGCCTTTTTCTTCAATAATCTTGTTCACCTGGGCGCTGAAGGAATCAAACCCAGGCCGCGGGTCAATTTCTGTGGTCAGGTAGCCGGAGAGCGGTTCAAGGATACAGTAATGAGGGGCAAAGCGCACATAGATAACCGTGCGGCGGTCTTGAAGAGCCTGCCTGACAAAGGGAAGCGCCACTTTCAGGTAGTTATGCAGTCCATCGACCTGCCAGACGACGTTATCTCCTAAACGAAGCCCTTCCAGAATATCGTCCAACGCCGGTATGCCGCTACCTATCGCCTTGGATTGCAGCATCACAATATCTTTTGCTTCTCCCCCTTTATCTTTAGTCATGGATTATGTCCACGTGCAGGACCCCCTGGGCGGAAAAGGGGCTGAGATAAGGGCTATAGCCCTCGCCTGCCCGGCTGTTCCCAAGGGACCGGACGGAGGCGAGGACTATAGCCATTGCATCCTGCCGGTTCTAGCGGCTATGATGTTGCCTACAATGATGGGCAGTAAGACATCTCCACCCAATGGGATTCTCTGCCTTTTTATGATTCTCTGTCTATCTCTTCTGTATCTCACCTATGCCGATAAATGGCACCGTTCCACTACCGGTAACCTGTGGAAGGATTCCATTCCATTTATCTATAGCCCTGAGATTGGCCTCTACCTTTCTAAGCTCTATAAGATCTATGGAGATATTTGCTCTCTGTAGCCTCAAGGACTCGGCCTCTGCCTGGGCTGCGGTAATCTTCTGTTCCGCTTCTATCTTTATCCTATCCAGGTCTCTTTTTGCCTTAAGTGCAAGTTGTTCGGCTGTCTGCTTTGACTCAATGGCTTCCATAAATATCTTGGAGAAGCTGAAACCGACGATAGAGAATGCGTCAACATAGATGTTGTAAACCCTGAGTCTATCAGAAAGAGTCGCTCTCATTTCCTCGCTTACTGCTGGCCTCTTGGTGATAAGCTCTTCTGCTGTATACCTGGCGGTCACAGCTTTTACCATTTCTTGCACTGCAGGGTCTATGATTCGCTCTTTAAAGGATATGCCTATGGTCTGATAGACAACATTTGCCTTATCTGGAATTATATGATAGTTAATCGCAACCTCTGAACTCACTTCCTGAAGGTCAGAAGATGAAGCGGCGGCATTTGTCAAAGATTTTTGAACCTTGACATCCATCACGGCGACCATCTGCATTACAGGTATCCTGAAGTGCAGCCCTTCTCCGAGCACATTATCCTGGACCGCGCCAAAATTAAGGACAATACCTCTTTCACCTGCCCCAATCTGAACCCATGGATGTAAAATCAGTAAACCCACCACAATTCCTGCAATAATCAGTCCTAGCCTCGCAGGTCCTTTCTTCATTGCAACCCGCATTGCCTCTTTAGCCCCGTCAATATCTCTATGCGCCATAATAATACCTCATTTTTAAGTTAGCGACTGCTGAGCAGCCTGGTTAAAAAGTGAATTGTTATTGTCGCCATTTCTTTTCCGCGTTGATGATCAGACGCCGCTTGTTCTTCATACGCAACAGGGCATCAGTTGACCGGGGCAGGGCAGTATCCAAAGCCTCTACCCCTTTCGTATTACCAGGAACATGGTTCTCCAACCGAGAGAGCATGGATTGGCCCGCCCCCACTTTATGGTCCTTGCCAATCGCCAGTCTGAGGGCAGGGTCGATGCGGAGAAACTCCGCATCATTACAGTTTGCTTAGCCTGCGGTTATCCGGTAAATTCTTTAACGAATCATTTGGACTAAGAAATGCTTTTTATATGCAAGTCTATGCAGGCGCCCTCGCCTGCCCATGGACAGCCGGGGGCGGCTGTCCGACATTTTTTCTTTGCGTCATTGCGTTAAACGCTTTCACGCTTCTTTGTGTCCGCAAAGAAAAAATCGTTCGTATGAGCAGGTGATCTCAAGTCTTCCAGACCATCTCCCATGGAGCCGAAGATGCCGGAACGCTCATCTACCTCCCGCCAAGAGGATAAAGCCGGTATCGGAGGAGATCGTAGCTCCCTGGAACTCTATCGTAATGGCCCGGTTAAAATCCGGCTGGATTACCTCTTACTGGCTTTTACCCATAGCGAGCATCTTCGGACCCCCCGATTTGCTCTTTATGCTTCCTTGTATCAGGTAGTCGACCATAACTCCACATAATTCGCCGCATAATCCAGTCTATACCCAGCCTCGGAGTTTCATCGCTTCCACAACCCGCTCGACCGCAACCACATAAGCCGCCTTGCGCATATTGATCTTGAATTTTTTGGAGGTGTCCAGGACCTCATGATAGGCCCTGGTCATTCTTGTGTCCAGCTTCTCGTGGACTTCTTTTTCATCCCAATAGTACATGTAGGCGTTCTGAACCATTTCGAAATACGAGACCGTCACTCCTCCGGCATTGCACAGGAAATCAGGAATAACGTGTATCCCTTTCCGGTAAAGGATATCGTCCGCCTCAGGGGTGGTGGGGCCGTTGGCAAGTTCCACCAGTATCTTCGCCTTCACCTTGTCGGCGTTCCTCTCGGTAAGCACACCCTCTAAGGCGGCAAGCACCAGCACGTCCACGTCCATTTCCATAAGCGACTGACTGCTTACGTCTTCGGTGCCCTCGCAATTGACCACCGACAGACTGTCCTGCTTGTGTTGGGTGAGTTTGGGGATGCTGAGGCCGTCCTTGCAGCCAACCGCTCCTTTGGAATCACAGACGGCCACAATCTTGCTGCCGAACATCGATTCGGCCAGGGAGGCGGCGTAACACCCGGCATTGCCATAGCCCTGGATGGCCATGGTGGCCTTGCTCAGATCCATGCCAATCTCCCGGGCGGCCTCGCGCAGCGTAAACATGCCGCCTCTGGCCGTAGCATCGGCCCGTCCGGGGGAGCCGCCCAGAGCCAGGGGTTTGCCGGTAATCACCCCGAATTGATTGTTGCCGACAATGGATGAATACTCATCAACCATCCAGGCCATGATCTGCGGATTGGTGTAAACGTCCGGTGCGGGAATATCTTTAGTCGGGCTGATAAACTGGCCGATGGCCCTGATATAGGCCCGACTGACGCGTTGCAGTTCATGCACGGACAATTCCTTCGGGTTGCAGACCACGCCGCCCTTGCCCCCGCCGAGCGGCAAGTCTAACAGAGAGCACTTCCAGGTCATCCAGGCCGCCAGCGCTCGAACTGTATCGATGGTCTCGTCAGGATGAAAACGAATCCCCCCCTTGGTCGGTCCCTTAGCATCATTGTATTGGACTCGGTAACCTTCAAATAGCTTGGTGATTCCATCATCCATGCGCACCGGGAAGTTGACGTGAAATTCCCGCATGGGGCGCAGGAGCACCTCTCTGGTACCCGCATCCAAACCCAGGATGTCGGCGCAAGTCCTTATCTGCTGCTGGGCTATATGGAACGGATTATTGTCAATTTTTTTGTCGGGCATTTCCTTTGTATCCCCCATTTAGTTTAAGTACCGAGAGATTTCATCTCGGGTGACTGCTTTACATACATTGATCCGGCCTCGGGTTGTGTCCCTTGACCGTTAACCCAAAACTACACATCTCCGGCGGCAAACTTCCTGGTATAATCGAGGTAGTGTTTAAGAAGCCATAACTTTTCCAGGTATTCCCCCCAGCCGCATTTGGGCTTGGCGCCCTTTTCGGCGTCGGCCAGAATAATGGTGCCGTTGGTTATGGTTCCCATCAGCTCATCCCATATTTCTGCCCATGTCATCTGGGCATCCCGCATTAGGTTGTCGATAATTTTTTGGAAATTTTTCATATCTTCTTCGGGGGACAAAAATTTGTGGTCCCCGGGTTGATTGCCGCCTAAGACGACTTCGAGTTTGCCGGGCATACCTCAACCTCCCTTTCATTCTGAGCTTTGTTTATCTATTTCACCTTCACAGAGCCTCTTGGCGTAATCAATATAAGTCCCAAGGAGATGAAGTTTCTCATAGAATTCCGCCCATCCACCCACTGGGGTTCGGGCTGCAGGCTCGGGAACCCCATCCAAAATCTCCTTCCAGGATCTGGGATCTTCACAGGAATCCCAAACTTCTCTTAAAACCTTTAGGGCATCGTTCATCACAGACGCAGCTATACCCCTGAAATGCCGCAGCCTGGCGTTGACGCGATCAATTTCTTCCCTGGCGATTTCATCATCGGTTCGCCAATTTCGAGGTGAATCCTTGAGGCTTTTTTTCATTGGCGCGGCCTTTTGCCCTGGTCAGGACAACACACATGTGAAAATGATTACAAGCTGGTAACAGGCAACGATTATGCCAACGAATCTTTTTAATAGATTTAATGCCTTATCTTCTTGAATTATATAGATAAATTAAATGAGGGGGGCCCGGATTATCCGGTAGTACGGCTGTATTGCTGGTGCTGGAGCAGCAACGAGAAAATTAATGAGATAGGCTCAAAAACATGGCAGGGGCCTGCGACACTCTCCTGCTGCGGATTGCTCAGATATTGAACAGGGGTGCTGGTTTATCAGCAGCGGGGGACGACACTCCCTCCCCCGGCTTCAGTGTCCACGGTTACCCATGAGCCGGGGGCCTTCCCAAAATCATAGAAAATCCGGTGAGGCGGCCCTCCGCCCCCGCCGATACCCGGCATTGCTTGGTGCGTAGAATGCTACGAAAAACTTTTCGGACCAGAAAGAATCAGGTTGTTATGAGGTTGTTATTCTGTCTCGGGTGTCTTGGCATTCTTCGGAAAATCGGGGGGGACATTGAATTGAAACTTTTTTATGCGATGGCGTAGCGTATTGCGGCTGATCCCGAGCATCCGGGCGGCTTTTACCTGGTTATAACCGCATCGCTTTAAGACCTTGGCTATGAGTGTCTTTTCGACCATGTCGATGACATTGGCATGGGTTTTCTCGCCGGAGAGGTGAAGGATGTCAGGAATGAGCTCGTCCAACTTTCTATCGATGTTTGCCATTAACTGGCTGCCATTTGGCAGGTCCTGCTGGTCGGACTCGAGTTTCAGGTATTCTTCCAGGATGACATCTCCCAAAGACAACAACACTGCCCGTCTTATGCAATTTTCCAGTTCTCTGACATTGCCCGGCCAGGAATGGGATTTCAGCTTCTGCATGGCCGCATCGGCAACATACCGGATAGGGGTTTGATATTCCTCGCTAAAGCGACTTACAAAATACTCGACCAGTGGCGGAATGTCTTCCAGCCGTTCTCTCAGTGGCGGCAGTTGAATGGAAATAACCTTGAGTCGCCAATAGAGGTCTTCTCGGAATCTACCCTGTTCGACTTCCTTTTCGAGATTCTTGTTGGTGGCGGCAATGGTCCTCACATTGACCTTGATGTTTTCTTTGCCGCCGAGCCTTTCAAATTCGCCGTACTGCAGCACGCGTAACACCTTGGCCTGGGTCGAGAGAGGCATGTCCCCGATTTCATCAAAGAACATCGTGCCGTCCTGGCATCTCTCAAACTTGCCGATGTGGGTGCGCTCCGCGCCGGTAAAAGCGCCCCGCTCATACCCGAACAATTCGCTTTCTAATAACGTCTCCGGAATCGCGGCGCAGTTGATGGCCAAAAACGGCTTATCTTTTCGGTGGCTATGGTGATAGATCGCTCGTGCAACTAACTCTTTTCCCGTTCCACTTTCACCCATAATAAGAATGGTCACATTTTTACCGGCCACCTGACCGATGAGCTTGTACACCTCCTGCATGCGCCGGTGGTTGCCGACGATCTTTACTATCCCCTTAGGGGGGGTGGAAGGCCGACAGATATGGCCGGGGAAACTGACTACCTCCTTCATGAGGCGATTTACTTCAAGAGCGTCAGCGGCGATGCGTTGCAACTCCTCTCTATCAAAGGGTTTGAGCAGGTAGTCATACGCCCCCAGCTTCATGGTTTCGATCGCGGTATCCGTGGTGCCGTATGCGGTCATGATGATGACGGGGGTTTTAATTTGCGATCGGCGGACTTCTCTCAGAGTATCAAGACCGTTTAATCCGGGCATCTTGTAGTCCAGCAGGATCAAATCGAACTGCTCGTTGGCCAGCGCCTCCAGGGCTGCTTGACCACTGTTGCAGACATGTACACCGTATCCCTGCTTTGCGAAGAAGCGGTCCAGAAAGTGAACTAAGCCTTCGTCATCGTCAACTATCAGTATGTTTTCCATCTTTCCTGATCATCGGTTCTGCATCTATCGGGATGAGGAGCGAAAACGTCGTCCCCTCACCAACGATGCTTCGCACCATGACTTCCCCGCCGTGTCTCTGGATAGTGCTGTAGACAATGGATAGCCCCAGCCCGGCGCCGGTTGCTTTGGTGGTGAAAAACGGGTCGAACAGCCTGGTAACATTCTCTGCCATTATACCAGGTCCTGTATCCCCAACATCAATTCGTATACCCCTTCGCAGCCCATCCGCGGTCTGCAACTCCGTGAGGTCGGCGGCAATGATGAGCTTGCCCCGATTGGCCACCGCCTCGAGAGCATTCACCATCAGGTTCAAAAGCGTTTCTCCAAGCTGTTTTCTATCCCCTTTGATCTTCGGCAGAGCGCTACATATGGACTTTTGGATAATGGTCTCCTGCTTCCTGGCTTTCGGTCCGATCACCAGCAGAGACTCCTCGATCAGTTCCCTTACTCCTATCAAGGAGAAAATGGGGTTTTGAGGCCTGGCAAAATCGAGGAAACGGTTGATGGTGGCCTCCATCCGCTTGATCTGGTTCATGGCTACTTGGAAATCCTCTTCATAGTCAGGTGATATGGCGATTTCGCTCTCGACGGATTCCAAAAACAATTTCAGTGAGGTGAGAGGAGTTCTGATCTCATGGGCCACCCCTGAAGCCAGCCGTCCCAAGGAGGCCAATTGCTGCGAGCGGGCGGCAGCTTGCTGGGTCTCTTTCAGTTTTACCCCTGTTTCCTCCAGTTCCGACTCCGTCAGAACCATCCGCTGTTCAAGCTTTTGCTGCCGGTCTTGGAGTTGTCTTGCCATGTCTCCAAAGGCATTGTAGAGCACCCCAATCTCGTCCGCCCGATTGATTTTGATATTTGCCCGGTCGAATTCACCTCTGGCAAGATAGTCGGCGGCCAGGCTCAGCTTCCGAATAGGGTTGACCACGTAATGGGAGAACAGCCAGGCTAAGAAGAGGGCTCCGCAGGCGGACAATCCCGCCACCAGGAAAATGTAGCCCTTCAGCCGGGCGGCGCCGCCGAAGGCCTCATCTTTATCCTGTTCTACTACGAGAGCCCAGTCGGTTCCACTCACCCTTGCCGATGCTCCCATAACTTCTATGCCTCTATAATCAATATAGGTGATCCTGTGCTCCCCGGCGTTGAATATGTTCTTGAAGCTCTCCGACTGGGCGATATTTTCAGTAAGTATTCTCCTGGGCTCTTTGTGGGCGAGAAAAGTACCTTCTCGGTTCACGAGATAGCATTCTCCCGTCTCACCCAGGGATACGCGCAAGACCATGGAAAGGATAACGTTGGTGCCAACCTTGGCGCACACGGCGCCCTTTATCGCGCCCGATGCATCCAACAGGGGAGTCGAAATCCGGAAAAACGACTCCTTTTGTTCGGGATCGAAATCGATATCTGACATGTAGGATTTGCCGGCCAAAGATTCCTGAAACCATTTTTTCATTTGGGGATGAGATTTTTTATTAGAGCTGTCGTAGACGATGCTCCCGTCACGCGATACGACGATAACCTCACTGTAGACCTTGTACCTGTCTATAACCAGCTCAAGGTAGGGGGCAATCTGTTCACGATCTAACGATATCAGGATAGAGGAGCCGGCTACTACCTCGAGGTCAGCCTTGCGCTCCGAAATCCACCTCTCCAATAAAGCGGCCTTGTCCACCGCGACGTGTTCGATTTGGTTCTTGACCATGTTCAATATGAGTTCTTCTGCAGTCTTGATGGCAAACGCACCCATTACGCCAAGGGGCACCAGGGCAATGGCCACAAAAAGCAGCATTACCTTAATCTGGAGGTTTGCAAAGACAAGCCCCTTTCTCACGATGCGGCACCTCTTCAGGTATCGATTTATGGTCAAATCCCGCGGTCAAGTCAGTAAACCATACCACGCCTCATTTAAACAGAGGAAAACCGCCACCTCGATTGGCCATTTCCAGAGCACTGATCACCTCAGGTCAAGATGGAAGTCGTTGCTCAAAGCTGCAGGGGAGTCGTACTACTGCTCCGGGGACCTCTCAAGCACGGGGACACGGTTATCGGCAGGTTGCCCTGGTTTTTCGTCAGATTAGACCCAGGGTGTTGCTGCCCCCTTCTGGAAGATCGGATGCGGCAGAGTATCGTATCCTTGGCCCTCCCAACCGGGTACCTTTTTTAAAGGCAACTCTCCTTGTGGTAAGCACAATAGCACCAATTTTCAAAAAAAATCAATTCCCCCCAGATTTCGGGCATACCAATCCCTCGGCGACCAGATGTTAACTGGCTGGGAAGCCCAAGAACCCCAGGCCAGCACTGATCGATAGTGGTGAGCCAGAGGAAAGGCGAAGGCCACACGGACATACCATCTCCGGGCATGTTAAGAAACCCTGGCGCCCACTTTGATCAGCATTAGGTATGGGGGGTGGCGCTATCTATCCACCCTTATACAATCCATTCAAGTGAGTTGATATGGATATGTTGGCCTTATCTATGGCCCTGGCGACATTTAAAGTTTAAGCCGTTCCCAAGCACAGCTTGGGAACGAGGTGAAAACGAGCCAGGCAAATTTTTGGTGCGTAGGACGCACCCTACACGAGGACCGTAGGGTGCGTTCTACGCACCAGTGTAGGCGTTCTTGATTAATTAGCTGTCTACTAAATTTTATTCCCCTTTTTCCCTTTTCCCCTCTTCGCGTTTTGCCCCTTCTTCTTCCTCCACCAGCACCAGGTTGACGTGGCGGCGCCGGATATCCACGTGGGCCACCTTGACGCGGACGAGATCGCCCAGGGCGAAGATGCGCCGGGTGCGGCGGCCGAAGAGGCGCATGAGGGCTTCCTCGTAGCGGTAGTAGTCGTCGGGCAGGTCCACCAGGCGCACCAGGCCTTCGGCAAAGATTTCCTCCAGGGAGACAAAAAAGCCGAAGGCATTGACCCCGGTGATACGGCCCGAAAAGGTGTCGCCCACCCGGTGGGCCAGGCAGCGCACCTGCATGCGGGACAGCATCTCCCGCTCCGCCCCCACCGCGGCCCGCTCCCGCCGGGTAAGATGGCCGGCCTGGGTCTCCAGGTCTTCCGGGTCCAGGGAAAAGGGTGGTTTGCGCCCCGCCAGACGGCTCAGGAGCAGCCGGTGAATCAGCAGATCGGGATAGCGCCGGATGGGAGAAGTGAAGTGGGTGTACCAGTCGGTGGCCAGGCCGTAGTGGCCCAGGTTCTCCCCGGCGTAGCGGGCCTGCTTCAAAGAGCGCAGGAGCATCAGCTGCACCATGGGGGCCAGGGGGGTCTGGCGCACCTCGTCCAGAAACTCCCGGAGGACCCGGGGGTCGCGGTGAACCTCCTTGGGCAGGTCGAACCCGAGGCTCTTCAGGTAGGTGCGGAACGCGGCCAGCTTGACCGCGTCGGGGCGCTCGTGCACCCGGAAGAGGGAGAATTCCCCCAGATAGGTGGCCACCGCTTCGTTGGCGGCGATCATAAACTCCTCGATGAGCTGGTGGGACACCAGGTGATCCACCCGGAGGACGTCCACCGGCCAGCCCCGTTCGTCCAGCACCACCTCGGCTTCCGGGAGGCTCATGAGCAGGCTGCCCCGTTCGGCCCGGCGCTCCCGGAGGAGGTCGCAAAACTCCGTCATTTGGGTGAGCATCTTCACGAAAGGCCGGTAACGGCTCCGGAGTTGACGGTCTTTTTTAACCAGCAGATCGTCCACCAAACGGTAGGTGAGGCGGGCGTGGTTGCGAACCACGCTGCGGGCAAAGGTGAAGTCTTTCCGGCGGCCCCGGCGGTCGAAGTTGAGGATGGCGGTCACGGCCAGGCGGTCTTCCCCGGGGATGAGGCTGCAGACGTTGGTGGCGAGGTTCTCGGGCAGCATGTGCACCGCCCGCTGGGGAAAATAGACGCTGGTGCCCCGCTGGTCGGCCTCCTTATCCAGGGGCGAGCCCGGGGTGACATAGTGGCTGACGTCGGCGATGGACACGTAGAGGGTAAAAGTCCCCCCGGGCTTTTTCTCCAGGCAGACGCCGTCGTCAAAATCCCGGGCGGTCTCGCCGTCGATGGTCACCATGGGCAGGTGGCGCAGGTCCAGCCGGCCTTTCAGGGCCAGCTCCGACAGGTCCGGGTTGATATTGGCCGCCTCGGCCAGGACCTCCGCCGGGAACTCGTCGGGCAGCTCATACTTCAAAATCACCAGCCGGGCCTGGACTTCGGCGTCCTCCACATCGCCTAAGACCTCGGTGACCACTCCCTGGGGATTGAGGTGCCCCGTGGGATAGTGGGTCACCGCGGCCCGGACCATCTGGCCCGGGGCGGCGCCGTTTAGGTGCTCCGGGGCGATCACCAGGTTGAAGAGCAGGTGCTCGTCTTCGGGTTCCACGTAATAGGTATCGCCGGCCTGGGCCAGGGTGCCCAGCACGTCCGTGAGACGGCGGGAGAGGATCCGGATCACCCGGCCTTCCTTGCGGCGGCCCCGGCTGCCTTCGATCCGCACCACCACCCGGTCGCCGTGCCAGGCTTCTTTCAGGTTCGCGGCCACCAGGTAGATGTCCTTGCCGCCGGTCTCCGGGGTGACGAAGCCAAAGCCGTCGGGGTGGACGGAGAGCTCCCCCGCCACCAGGTTCATTTTCTCGGCCAGGCCAAAGCGCCCGCCCTTGAGGGAGACCAACTGCCCCCGGGCCACCAGCTGCTCCACCACCGTGGCCACGGCCTCGGCCGGTTCCTGGCCGGCGTTGAGCAACCGGAGCAACTCCTCCATCAACAACGGCCGGGCGGCCTCCAGGAAGGTTCGCAAGATGCGGTCTTCCTGGGCCCCCGGCTTCTTTTTGCGCCGTCTTCTCGTAGTCATTTCTGCCTCACAACCCGGGCCGTAAAGGGGGTTGGGGTGTTAGCCGCCTTCGCCGCCGCGTGCGTTAATATCGAGTTTATAAATAACATTTATTATAATATCAATATGTTAAACAAGAGTCATCTAAAAACGGCATCGTGGGTAAACCTTTGCCCAGGCGCCGGCATCCGGCAGGGGCCGCATCGGCTCCTGGTCATGATTTGCGCTCACCACGACGAATAACCGTGATCTTCGGGGGCTGCGAGCGCACGCAGAAACCTCAATAGATAGCCTTGGCGCTATCTCAAGCTCACCTTGAGGGAGAGTCAGCCGTTTATGGCCGTGAGCGCCAAAGTTTGAGGGAGCGGGGTGGTTGGGCGAAGGGCACGCAAGCTGAGGGGTTAAACCGACAGAGATTGAAAGCCTGAAGATTATCTCTTCGCAAGTAATATTTCTTCCATAAAAATATCATTGATAACGCTTTGCGCAATTTTATCAGTTGTTACCTTATAAGAGCCTTTCTCGATGAATTTTTTTATATTTTTAATTTTTTCGGTCCGAACATCAGGGGTATTGGTAATTATTTCGTAGGCTTTTTTATTCAAATCGTAATACTGGTACAGTATGCGCGGTTTATCTAATGAAGTAACTTCTCGTTTATTTTTGTCATAAGGTGAATAATAAATAGGTTCTGAAATGAGTTTCAGTGCTATTGGAAATTGCGGATGGTAAAGTTGCATTTGACCAGTGCGAACAACTGAGACATGAAACCCAAAATGATAATTTTCACGATCTGCGTGTGGAGTGGCAAAGGTTAAATAGCAAATATCGTCTTTTGCAATGGGCGGCTGTCGATCATAGACGAAAAAAATGCCTCCCAGACTGATATTCACTAAGAGGCCCTGGCCGGTCCATAATTCCTGGGATTGGGGCAGATGGACATGACATACCCTGGGTTCGGAGATGTTAATGCGACCGAACTGGCGTCTTTCAGGGGGGAGCGCCAATGGAGTAACATTATTTATTATCATAGGAATTTCGCCATAGCGTAACAACGCCTGAAGTGATCAAATTTTATGTCTAAGCTATCGGCACAATCGTCAAAAGTATTAATTTTTCCCCGGCAGATTGCATGCGAAGGCGGATTACGAGACCAGGCGGCAGACTCCCTACCCCGGCCTACAAGCTCTTTCCAGACCTCGATCTCAGGAAAATTGTCATTCGGCGCCCAACGAAGTATCTTTCATGTTCAATAAATCCAGACCCTTCACTTGCTCTGAAAAGTCTTTCGGGTGCGTTCTACGCACCATTAGCTTATGGCAGCGGCGGGCACGGAGGCCCGCCCCACCAACCTTTTCATGCTTTACGGGTGGGCCAAGGGCCCATGAATGCCTGCTCTGAAAAGCCGTCACCAGCGGCGCTCAAGTTCGAAAAAGATTGGTAACCCAGGGTTTCAGCCGGTGCGGTCGGAGGAGGCGGTTCAGGCCCCAGGCTTCCCGGGGCGCCCCGAGGCGATGGCGCCGCATAAAGGTTTGTGCTTCGTGGAACAATCTTATATAATTTCGGGTGATATAAACCATTTTTATGGAAAAGGCGGAACCTGCGAGTGTCAGATTTGCAGGTGGAACTACTCACCGAACTTACGCCGGAGCGGCGGCAGGCGATCCTGTCCCGCTCGCAAGTTGACGTCAGCGCCGTGCTCGAGGTGGTGGCGCCCATCTTGAGCGCCCTGCGCGCCGACGGCGACGCCGAATCCCTCAGGCAGCATCAGCAGTTCAAGGCCGACATCACCGCGGCGGACCTTGTAGCCACCTCCGAGGAGATCGAGGCGGCTTACCGGGTCCTGGACCCCCAGGTCACCGCCGCACTCAAGACCGCGGCCGCCAATATTGAAAAATTCCATCGGGCCCAGTTGGACCGGGAAATGTGGGCCATGGAAGTCCAGCCCGGCATCCTGGCCGGGCGCCTGAGCCGCCCCATTGACCGGGTGGGCTGCTATATTCCCGGCGGGTTGGCTGCTTACCCCTCCAGCGCCCTGATGAACATCATTCCCGCCAAAGTGGCTGGGGTGGCCGAGATCGTGGCCGCCACGCCGCCGGGGCCGGGGATGGCGGTGAACCCCGCCACCCTGGTGGCGGCGCACCTGGCCGGGGCCAGCCAACTCTTCAAGCTCGGCGGCCCCTGGGCCATCGGCTCCCTGGCCTACGGGACGGAAACGGTCCCCCGGGTGGACAAGATTGTGGGGCCGGGCAACAAGTATGTCACTGCGGCCAAGCTCATGGTGTTCGGCCAGGTGGACATCGACTCCCCCGCGGGACCCAGCGAGGCCCTGATCCTGGCGGATGACACGGCAGAAGCCCGGTTTGTGGCGCTGGACTTTCTCTCCCAGGTGGAGCACGACCCCGAGGCCGCCGCGGTCCTGGTGACGACGGATGCGGAACTGGCCCGGGCCGTGGTGGCGATCATCACCCAGGAGTTGCCCCACCTGCCCCGGCGGGAGATTATCGAGGCGGCCCTGACGAAGTACTCGGCGGTGCTTCTGGTCTCGTCTCTGGATGAGGCCCTGGAGTTTGCCAACCTCTATGCCCCGGAGCATTTGCAAATTCTCACCCGGGACCCTTTTGCCCTGTTGCCCCGCATCAAGCACGCCGGCTCCATCTTCCTGGGGCCGTATGCCCCGGTGCCGGTGGGCGACTATGCCTCGGGGACCAACCACGTGCTCCCCACGGGCGGTTGCGCCCGGATGTTCTCGGGGCTCTCCGTGGATGATTTTATCAAGAAACCCACCTTTCAGCACTTTACCCGGGAGGCCCTCAGGTCCCTGAAAGATACGGTTATCACCCTGGCCGAACACGAGGGCCTGTTCCTGCACGCCCGGGCCGTGGCCGAAAGGTTTCGCGATGGTTAACCAAACGGCGTTTCGGCCGGCCAGCCGGCTTGGCCCCCCAGATGCCAGCCCCAGCCGCGGCCGGGGAGGATTATTACCATGACCCAGCGCCCCAGATCAGGACCATGAGCCATGTCAACCCATAAAGCCCCCACGGTCATACTGCCCGTAGCCGAAATCGCCGACGTCCAGAACCACGTCAGTCCCCATACCATCGACATCGACAAGGTGGGGGTCAAGAACATCTCGTATCCCATCGTGGTGCTGGACAAGTTCAACGGTACCCAGCACACGGTGGCCTGCATCAACATGTACGTCAACCTGCCCCACCGCCACAAGGGCACCCACATGAGCCGGTTTATCGAGATCCTGAGCGAACACCGCCGGGACGTCAGCCTCAAGAAGATCGGCCCCATCCTGGAGGAGACCCGGCGCCGCCTCCACGCCCAGTCGGCTCACATCGAGATGACCTTTCCCTATTTCATCGACAAGGAGGCGCCGGTCTCCAAGGCCCGGGGCCTGATGGAGTATATCTGCAACTTTAACGGCTCCATGGATGAGCAGGGGGTCCTGGACCTGGTGGTGGGGATTACCGTGCCCATCACCACCCTATGCCCCTGCTCCAAGGAGATCAGCCAGGTGGGGGCCCATAACCAGCGGGGCGAAGTGCGGGTCCAGGTGCGCTACAAGAAGTTCTTCTGGATCGAAGACCTGATCCGCCTGGTGGAGGAGTCGGCGTCCTGCGAGGTTTATGCTCTGCTAAAACGCCAGGATGAGAAGTACGTCACCGAGAAGGCCTACAGCAATCCCATGTTCGTCGAGGACGTGGTGCGGGAAATCGCCCACCGCCTGAGCCAGAACGACAACTTCAGCTGGTACGCGGTGGAGTCGGAAAACTTCGAATCCATCCACAACCATTCGGCCTATGCTTACATCGAGTCCAAATAGTTCTGAAGGCGTGAGCTGTCGTGTGTCTTGATACCGAGTCGCAATCAAAAAATGCGGAACTGTAGGGGCGCACCCGCGTGTGCGCCCTTAATTCAGGGCGGACACATGGGTCCGCCCCTACAATAAAATCGTCGTTTGTTTGCAATGTTATATAAGAAACGCTTATTGCCATTGCTCCGAAAATAAGCTATAATTAACTAAATTAATTAGCTAAATGGAGCAATTATTGTGCAACAAGAAAACTTGAGTCTCCTGGCATTTCAAAAAAGGTTTAGGACCGAAAAAGCTTGTCAGAAA
>JAHIKF010000464.1 GCA_018897875.1 Pseudomonadota bacterium
GGGGGAGAGGGAGTAGCTGATGTCGCCGGGTTTAGTTACCATAAGGCATTGAATCGGTTCCACTTTTTCCCCTCTCCCCCAACAGGGGGAGAGGGTCAGGGTGAGGGGGAAGTAATCTTCTCGAAGCAAAAAGTGTGTTAGCGAATTTATTAATTCTTGGACGACATATAACGAGCATCCTCCTTACGCAAAAACCAAACCGGACACTGCTGACAGATAATAGTCTTTTGATTGCTTTTTAGTATCAAAACTATCAGTCGGTAACACCATGAAATATCCCCATAGTATGCCATTCTGGCCTCGATGCGCAAGGCCGCCAGGCCGGGAAACCCTCGCCCCGGCAATAACCAGGGTTTTTTGTCGGTGCCCCACGACCTGCCACGTCCGCAAGCCTGGCGACCCTATGGGGCCGGTTCCAGGGGCGGCCGGGGAAAGCACACCCCTCTGCCCACATTAGCCGCAGCCACCATAACCTTTAGCGTATCTTAACCTGAGACCCAAGGGGCGCCGCGGGCTGGGCTCTTTAGGGGGCAGCGTTCAGCATTCAGCGGTAAGCTATCAGCAAAAACCAGGACATATCAAATCGGGTCGATGACGATGGATGTACTCGAATAATACAACCTATTATTTTAATTCATAAAGCTGACCGTAGCCGCTGATAGTTGACCGACTGCCTTAATGTTTTCAAAAAACAATACCGATTACCTGATCAGCTTCAACTTCTCGGGAGAACTGTCCAGGAAAAAACGGAGAGGCGGGAGAGGGGCGGGAATTACCCGGCGGCAATGGCGGCGGCTGGATTAATTCAGGTGAATTAACTAATTGATATTATAAATAAAACCAACCTTATTCGCACAGTGTTTAAGAATGCCGGATTATCGGTAAAAATACCCCACTTGCCAGGAGAAATTTGGAAAATTTTGGTGAAATTACCCACCAGGGCGAAAATAAACCCGGAAAACCTTCGATTCTCGCCATTGAGAAAAATAGCACAATTTAATTCATATAAATTAATTAGTGAATTAAGTAAGTTATAAAAAATAGGGTAAATATTTCTTGACAGGGCAGTTTTCTTAGGATATAGCACAGCCACAATCACATAAGCCGACTTGGATGTGCAGTAGATAGTGCACTTCACCATTGGATTGATGGGGATGGGAACCTGAGGCTGGGCAGCCGATGGTGCCGGGGAGGAACGTTTCCTCCGGGCGCCGCGGATCGAGGCTGCAGGCGCAAATAAACTATCGAAGCAATCTGAGGGCCACGGCCCTTATTAGTTGTCTGGCAGTTCTGTTTTTCATTAGTCCCCAACCATCCTTACGAAACCTGAAAAGTCCAAAAGCGAGAGAAAACCATGCGAAAAATGGCGATATTGTTGATCTGTCTCTTGGGGGTGGGGGTTCTGGCCTTGCCCCAACCTACAATGTGCGTCACCATGTCCATCGTTTCGGTAACGGCATATCACCATTGCCCGGGCAGCAAGGGGATTACTTCCTCGGGACGCCGGGTAAAGGTGGGGATGATTGCCCTCAGCCGGGATTTGGAACGAAACCTGAATATGGATTTTGGCGACCGGGTATTACTGCATGGCATGGGGGTCTTTGAGTTTCAAGACCGCATGGCGGCCCGATGGACCAAAAAGGCGGACATCTACCTGAGCAACCAAGGCAAGGCCAGAAACTTCGGGGTGAAGCGCTACGTGGTGCTGGTGAAACTGGTCTAAACCGCCGCCTTACTTGACCCGCTCGATATAGGCGCCGGTGCGGGTATCCACCTTCACCCGGTCGTCCTCATTGATGAACAGGGGCACCTGGATAGTCATGCCGCTTTCCAGGGTGGCGGGCTTGGTGCCGCCGGCGGCGGTATCGCCTTTCAGGCCGGGGTCGGTTTGAGCCACCGCCAACTCCACGAACAGGGGCACCTCGACGGCCACCGGCTGCTGGTTGAAAAAGAGGACCTTGACCGCCATATTCTCGGTCAAGTACTGGCTCGCTTCGCCCACCTGGTCCTCGGTGAGCATCATCTGCTCGTAGGTCTCATTGTCCATCACATGGAAGTCCCCGCCCTCCCCGTAGAGATACTGCATCTCCCGCTCCATGAGGTCCGGCCGCTTCACTTTTTCGCCGGAACGGAACGTTTGATCCAGCACCCGCCCGGTGAGCAGGCTCTTCATCTTGGTGCGCACAAAGGCCCCGCCTTTGCCCGGCTTGACGTGTTGAAAGTCTACGATGGTGTAAGGCACGCCGTCCAATTCGATCTTTAAACCTTTCTTAAATTCCGCGGTAGAATACATAAGTTACATTACCCTTCTTTTTCCGTGAGTTAAGGAGAAGCAGGGGACCGGGTGACGTTACCCCGAAAATCGGCGGCTTGGTCCCGGCCCGGTCAGGCGCCGGAAGCAATCTCCCCAAACGAGGTTTAGATGACGGTTACGGCAGAGGGCTCACTCACGGCGGCTGCTGGCCTGCTTTTTAGAAGACCCTTCCGGAGGCCCGGAGACCAACTTCGCAGTGCCGATTTTCCGGTCGGCAATAGCCTGGACCCTGGCCGGAGGCGGCGTCTCGCCGGCGCCGGTGGCAGTCAGATGAGGCGCGGTTCCCGGTTTGTCAGGCGGGAACTGGAAGATAAGCTCGTTCTTCTTGACGAAATTGAGTTCCTGCCGAATCCGGTCCTGGATATATTCCGGGTCATGCTGCAGGCGGTCGATGGTGCGGGCCAGTCGGTCATTTTCCGCCGCCAGCCGGACGTTGTCTTGTTCCAGCCGGAGCCCCTCCTGCCGGAAGCGCAAGACATTATAAAAGCCCCGGTGGCTGAACATGATCACCAAAACCATGGACACTCCCACGATCAGGGCAATCCCCGCCAAGAGCTTGTAGCTTCCCCCCACCTTCGGGGTCTCAACCGACGATCCCGGTGAAGTCATGTCTCCCCCCACAAGACTCCTGAGCATGATTTTGCCTGAAAATCTCGCCAGATGCAACAAAATTGCTCATTCCGGAGCCCAAATTTAGCAAAAAATGTAAGCTGGGGCCATAAAAATCCGCCCGTGGGCCGAAATGTTTCTCCGGAGGTTTTATACTACTCGGCTTCTGCTTCGAAAAGCTTAAAGTTCAAAGTCGGTTTCTGTCTTGAAAAGATAGTCGTAGGGTGCGTCCTACGCACCATCAGGCCAGTTGAGTGGCGGGCGAGGACGCCCGCCCTACCCGATTTTTCATGTTTTACGGGTGGGGCAAAGGCCCATGAAAGACAGACCGGAAAAGTGCCTTCAATCGGTGGCACAGGCTTTCCAGCCTGGGCTCAGGAAACAGGTTATTCGCGCCCCGCCTAGAAAGGCTGGGCCGCCAGCCAATACCAGCCGGGGGCGCTATTGACAAGGTCCGGGAAACATAATAGGGTTGAGGCAAAATATCCTGGAGACGACTATGTCCGGCTTTACCGGCCCGGCCGCCACCGGCATCGGTTCGGTGCCCTTCACCGACCCCCAAGAGACCGTGGCCCTGGTTTTGGAGACCTTGCCCCAGATACCTTACTGGCCCCAGATGGTCCGGTTGGGATATCTGGAAGAGATGGCGGCCCAGGCGGCCCGGGGGCTTCCGGGCTTGAAGGTGGACGAAGCCAACCGCACCGTCGCCATGGACCCGGACCTGCCCCGGGATGAGGCCCTGGCCCAGTTTTATGAGGTCGTCCTGTCCGGCGACTTAACCCCCTTTGCCTTCGAGGCGCAAGACGCCCGGGGGTTCTTTGCGCTCCTTGCCGCGGTGGCCTCCCAGGGGAGCCCCGGCCCGGCCCTCAAAGGCCAGTTGTCCGGGCCGGTGACCTTTGCCGGCGTCGTTAAAGACGCCGGAGGCAAGCCGATCCTCTACGACCGGGAGCTGACCCAGGCCGTGTGCGCCGGCCTGGCCCGCAAGGTGGCCTGGCAGGCCGAGAAGTTCAGAGAGTTGGGCAAGGAGCCCATCGTCTTTCTCGATGAACCTTTCCTGACGGGATTCGGCTCCGCTTACCTGCCCATCTCCAAAGATGAGGTGACCGAAATTCTGACCCAAACCCTGGAAGAGGCCCGGGGCGCGGCCACCGGCCCGATCACCCTGGGGATTCACTGCTGCGGCAACACCGATTGGTCCCTGCTGCTCAATGCGCCCATCGACATTCTCAGCTTCGACTCCTTCGGTTACTTTGACAGCCTCCGCCTCTATGACCGGGCGCTGGCGCACTATCTGGACCGGGGCGGATGGCTGGCCTGGGGGTTGGTACCCACTAATGAAGACTTCCAGCCTGAGACCGCTGACTCCTTGTGGCGGCGTTTTCAGGCCCAGGTGACCCAGCTGGCTGAGGACGTGCACTGGGGGCTCAAGGAAATCCTGGCCCAGTCCCTGCTCACCCCAGCCTGCGGGACGGGCTATATGAGCCAGGACGACGGCCGCCGGGTGTTGACCACTCTCAAGGAGCTGGGCATCCGGGGCCAGGAGTGGCTGGCTGCCCTTTAAAGGACAATGCCGGCCGGCACTAAGTACAGGATTTCATAAATAGCGCTCACGGTATATATCGCCCCCCTCACCCTCTCCCCCCGAAGCGGGGGGAGAGGGGGTAGGTTAGGCCGCCGGGTTTTTATGATGGCCGAGCCTCAAATCGGTTCCACTTTTCCCCCTCTCCCCCAATGGGGGAGAGGGCAGGGTGGGGGGGAAGTGATCTTCACGGAGCA
>JAHIKF010000465.1 GCA_018897875.1 Pseudomonadota bacterium
CAGGACGATCCCCTTGGCGCCGGCGGTCACCAGGGTGTCCACCATATCCCGGGGGGCGTTGGCATAGGAATAGACAATATCCACCCGGGGCAGGGCCTCGGCCTTATCCACCCGGAACTCGCTTTTGGTAGTGTGCTTCTGCCCCGGCGGCGGGAACCAGCGGTTTTTGCCGAAATAGGCCGCGCCCTGGACCCCGCGGTTCATGGGCTGGAAGGTCTCCACCGCGGTGGTGTCGGTCTTGGTTACCTCCCGGCCGCAGAAGATCTTGTCGTCCATCACCACGAACACTCCCCGGCCCCGGGCCTCGGGGTCCGCGGCCACGGCCACGGCGTTATAGAGATTCAAGGGGCCGTCGGCGCTCATGGCGGTGGCGGGCCGCATGGAACCCACCACCACCACCGGCTTGTTGCTGTTGACCACCAGGTGGAGAAAGTAGGCGGTCTCCTCCATGGTGTCGGTGCCGTGGGTGACCACGATGCCGTCTACCTCCGGGGTGGCCAGCAACTGGTTGATGCGCTTGGCCAGCTTGAGCCACACGGCGTTGTTCATGTCCTGGCTGCCGATGTTGGCGATCTGCTCGCCGCTGACTTCGGCGAGATCTTTGAGCAAGGGCACCGCGGCAATGAGGTTGGCCACCGAGAAGGTTCCGGAGGTATAACCGGCCTCACCGGGCTTGGCCTGGGCCCCGGCGATGGTGCCGCCGGTGGCCAGGATCATGATTTTCGGTTTGGCGGCCCGGGCCTCAAAGACGCCGGCCGTCAACGCCGCGACGATGACCAGAATTGCCAGGCTGATAAATCTTTTCATCGCGCTCTCCTTTTCGCGGCAGAGTTAATGGGGCGCGGTGCGCACCCTACACTGCTTTATTTTCTCGTTCCCAAGTTTATTTTCTCGTTCCCAAGTTGTACTTGGGAACGAGATTTGGCGGCGAAGCTGCGCTTCGCCGGGTGGCGCGTAAGACGCGCCCTACAAGGCTAACAGCTCAGGCCCCAGGCCGGCGGCCCCAGACCGACATGAGGAGAAACTGGCGCATGACGCAGGACGAATTGCTGAACAGCGCCAGAAAGTCGGCGAATTCCTGAGCATTGATCTCGCCCGTGGCCACACAGGGGTCTTGTAGTTGCTCCATGGTCAAACGGTAGGCCTCCGAACGGGGACCCCCGCCTTGAAACATGCAGGTCTGCCCTTCGCTGGCCAGAGAGATGAACCCCAAATCGCGCACCATGCTATACAACCGCAGGCCAAAAATAAGGTCCATGCCGTGCTGCCGTTGAACCAGGTTTACGGCTCGCATGCCCTTGTTCCAGAGATGTATCAACCCCGCGTCAATCCCCGGAGCGATAGCCTCAGTGCTGAAGTCCATCTCTTCCACCAGGAGCCAGCCGCCCGGTTTGACCGCGCCGGCCATTTTTTTCAGCACCGAGTCGGCCTCCGGCAGATGAGTCAGCACGGCCCGAGTGTGCACGATATCAAAGGCCCCGGTGGGCAGGGCCTCGGTGACCACATCGTGGGTGAGCACTTCCAGGCAGGGATAATCGAGGCTTGCCAGAAACCGGGTGTTGGTATCGGTGGCCACGACCCGCCCCGTCGGGCCTACCCGACGACAGAGCCAGGCCGCAATGGACCCGGCGCCCCCGCCGATTTCCAGGCAATGCCACCCGGCGGCGACCCCGATGGCTTCCAAACACCTGATGGAGGCATGATCCCGGTCCCGTTCCAAGGCCGCCACCCGCTCATGCGCCATCTTCCATTCGTTATCGAAGAGATATTCTGCGTCGGTCATGGATATGCCTTCCGTGATATCGGGTGGCAGGTTATCTGCCGGTGTCCGGGAGATCAGCGACAGACGCCATTCCTTCCAGGCGGAGCTGGTTCGCCGGCTGAGAAAAACCGTGTCTGTCCCCTTTTGTTGTGTTACTTGGCATACTCGAATTTCGGCAGGGCCTTAATCGCCTCTTCAGTGGCCCCCGGCAGGATGATCTTGCCTTTTTTGATCTTGAACTGCTTGGCGGGAATCGCCACATCGTGCTGATCTACCCCCAGAAAGCCCCCGGCCCCGATGATGCCGTAGGAGATCGCGGAATCCGGGGCGATGATGAGGTCATCCACCTTGCCGATCTTCTGTTTTTTATCGTTATAAACCGCTTTTCCCAGAATCTGCTTCTTGGCGCTCCAGCCTTTGGCCACGACGACTACTTCATCCACGGTAATGCCGAGGACCACCGGTTGCACGCCCGCCACCGGCGGTGGTTGTTTCGGGGGTTCCTCCTGCTGGGCCACCCCAGTCCCCACCAGGGCTACCATTGCCAAACAAACCAATACGACCACAAATTTTCTGCTCATGTTGTCATCCTCCTGGTGATGAGATTTGCCACCAACCTCACGGCTGATGATTTGGTAGCGTTGGGAGGGCTGCCGGTTTCACTGAGCTTTCCCCCCCTGGGCCAGACGATACGCCTCCACATAGCCCCGGGCCACGGCCCGCACCGCCCGGCCGATATCTTCATAAACCGCATCCGGCAGGTTGGCGAACGAGACCCGCACCGACCAGTCCGGGGCGTCAAAGCCGCCGCCGTTAAGGAGCACGATGGCGTGGTCCTCGGCCAGGCGGAAGACGATGTCCAGAGGGTCGTAATTCTCCTTGATAAACTGGACCACTCCCTCGTCGACGTATTTCTTCAGCCAGAATTCGAAGTCGATGAGGCCATAGTAATCAGCATAGTGCGGCCCGATCTTGACGTCGATCCCCAGGCCCTCCAGGATGATCTTGACCCGGTGGGCCACGATCTTCATCACCGATTCCTGATAGCTGTTGTCCTCGTCCATGAGTTGGAACAGGGAAAATAACTGCATCTGCGCCTGCTGGGGCAGCGACAGACCGGCGGTGTGGTTCAGGGCCACGTCCCGGCTGTCGGCCACCAGGCGGTCGATGAACTTGAGACTGGCCGGGTCCAGGGCGATCTTCTCATAGCGCTTGGTGGTAATCTCCCGCTCCGGGGCCGGGAGCCCGGCGATCATCTTATCAATGATGTTGTCCTCATGGAGGGCGATGACGCCCAGGCGCCAGCCGGTGCAGCCCATGTACTTGGAGTAGGAATAGACCCCGATGGTGTTATGCGGCAGGTCGGCCATCAGCGACCGGAACCCTTTGACAAAGGTGCCGTACACGTCGTCCGTGAGGATGATGAGGTCAGGGCGCTTCGTCTTCACCAGGTTGACCAGCTTGCCGATCACCTCGGGGCTGACGGCCACGGACGGCGGGTTGCTGGGGTTGATGAGGAAGAAGGCCTTGACCTTGGGGTCCTCCAGTTTGGCCAACTCGGCGTCGCTGAATTGGTAGAGGTTCTCCTGGGTGGCCATGACTTCCACCACCTTGAAGCTGTAATCGCTTAAGGCCGGGATTTCGATATAAGGCGAGAAAATGGGGGTCCCCAGGGCGATGGTGTCGCCCTGGCGCAGAATCTTGTTGGCCATGAGGGACGAAAAGACATAGCACATGGCCGCGGTGCCGCCTTCGGTGGCGAACAGGTCGAACGTGCCCGGAGGCGGCTGGTTGCCGCACATGGACCACGTCAGGTAGGCATGCACCACTTTTTCATTGTGGGCCAGCATCCGGTCAGGCACGGGGTAGTTGTCGGCAATGAGGGAGTCCACCAGTTCGTGCACGAAGGCGTCGGGGTCGAAGCCGAATTTTTTCACCGCGAAGGGCGTCATTGCCTTGAGGAAATCGATTCCCGGGGTCGGGGCGCTCTTTTCCAGCCAGGCTACCAGGCGCGCCGCAATGCCATCCTTGGCCGGCATGCCGCCCAGGTTGGGGAGGTCCATGACGCGCTTGGATTCGGTAATGGCGAACTGGCCCAGGGAGAAGAAGGCCTCCCGGGGCGTGGTGGCCACCCAGTTGGGGTTGCCCCGGCCGGCGTTCAGCATGGCCGCGGCGGCCTTTTGGGCGTGTTCCTTGGCCAGGGAGATGAGCTTGTCCTTGATCTCGAAGGGGCTCAGCTTGTCATATTGACGCAAGGTGGCGATGGATTCGTCCATAAAATGTTTCCCTCCTTGGGTTAAATTTTTTCTTCTGGTTCCCAAGCTCCTGCTTGGGAACCCCATTTTTTTTTGCAAAGCTCCTGCTTTGTCTTGAAATATCAGATAGTTAACATTGTTCTACATTATCTCTCCCCAAGCAGAGCTTGGGGGAAAAATGCGTTCCCAAGCAGGAGCTTGGGAACGAGAGCAAAGAGCAGGTGCCGGGGGTGCCGATGATTGCGGCCCCGGGCCGCCCCAGGGTTGGCGCGGGACATTTTCAACCCAGCAAAAGGACAATCACCACCCCCCAGATGATGAGCAGGGTGTTGCCCACGGCGTAAGTCACGGTATAGCCCAGGGCCGGCACCTTGCTTTGGGCCGCGTCCTGGA
>JAHIKF010000466.1 GCA_018897875.1 Pseudomonadota bacterium
GGGGGCCCTCCCCCGCCTCAAGTGCGCGGTCTTTCCCGAACGCCACATGGGGTTGGTGCCTCCCCAGGAGCACACCGCCGCCATCCGGGCCGTGACCACCGCCCGGGACCTGGCTAAGCGGTACCTGGACCTGGAGGGCCTGTGGCAGGTGGCGGTTCAGGCTCCGCCCTTGCCGGAAGTCCCCGCCACCCCGCCTCCTTTCTGCGCCGATTGCGCCCCGCCGGTCATCGGCGTCATCCGGGACTCCGCCTTCCAGTTTTATTATCCCGAGAACCTGGAGGCCTTGCGGGAAGCGGGGGCCGCGATTATGGAACTCAGCGCCCTGGACGACCCGGTGCTCCCGGCCCACCTGGACGCCCTCTATATCGGCGGCGGCTTCCCCGAAACCCACGCCCAGGCCCTGGCCAAGAATTTGAGCTTCCGCAATTCCGTCAAGGCCGCAGCCCAGGCCGGTATGCCCATCTACGCCGAATGCGGCGGCCTCATGTACCTGGGAGAGCATATCCAGGTCGGAAGCGACAAGTTTCCCATGGCGGGTGTCTTCCCCTATGACTTCGTCATGGGCAAAAAACCCCAGGGGCACGGCTATACCATCCTGGAAGTGGCCGGGGACAACCCGTACTTTCCCTCGGGCACCGTGCTCAAGGGCCATGAGTTTCACTATTCCCGGATAGTTCCCGACCCGCCCCCTGAGGCCCGCATGGCCTTTAGGGTCAGCCGGGGCTCCGGTATGGCCGGGCAGCGGGAAGGCCTCCTGTTCCAGAACGTCCTGGCGACCTACACCCACATCCACGCCCTGGGTTGCCCCCAGTGGGCCAAGGCGCTGGTGCGCCGGGCTCGGGAGTACCACGGCGACACGGACCTGGAAGAAAACCTGTCGCCTCCGGAGCACGAGACTTCCGAACCGGTGCGCCTATAACCCGGCAACACCTTCCTTGCCCTGGTCATCGTCTATCGGGCCGCATCGAGCCGGGACGTCATGCCTTGCGCCCAAGTCCGGAAAACATCTCCAGGCTGTCTTGATGAGCCGCCACGCCCGGCCCACTTATACCAAGGTGCCGTCAAACAAGTAACTATCCGAATTGTAGGGGCGGTTCGCGAACCGTCCCTACATGGGTTGCTATCATAAAGCTAAAATTACCTTTTTGACGGCAACTTGGTATTACCGGCCTGAGGCAAAAACGCTTATCCTGGTTTCGGCACTGCGCTTTTATGATATATTATGAAGGATGGTGCAATATTTTAAGGAGGTAACAGCTCATGGCTTGGCGGGTTGAAGTTGATGCGGACAAATGTACCGGCGATGAAGAGTGTGTCAATGTCTGTCCCACCGGCGTCTTCGAGATGCAGGACGAGAAGGCCGTTGTGGTGAACGAGGATGAATGTCTGGGTTGCGATAGCTGTATCGAGGTCTGCCCCTCGGGCGCGCTCACGATAACGGAAACCTAAGCGCCGCGGCGGCTGCAAAACTGACAAGGGGAGGCGGGACATTGGTCCCCCTCCCCTTTTTATGCGTCTTGACGTGAGACCATCAGTGCTCGCAGCTCATCCCCTCCTGGCAGGACTGGCACTGCTTCAAGGGTTCCAGTTCCTCCGGGGTGGCCGGGCGCACCTCCATAACCTTCACCTGGTAGCGCAGATCATGGCCCGCAAAGGGGTGGTTCATATCCAGGATCACGGCAGCTGGAGTGACTTCCTTGACGGTGAGGGGATATTCCGGCGGAAACGGCAGGTTGGCGGGGAGCACCTTCTGGCCCGGCTTGAGTTCCAGGTCCGGAGGAAAGACCTTGTGGCTCCACTCCTGGACACAGTTGGGATCGTAGTCTCCGAAGGCCTCGGCCGCGGGAACCGTGAACTCCACTTCATCCTGGACCCTGAGTCCTACGAGGCGGCGCTCCAGCCCCGGCATGAGTTCGTTGCACCCGGCTATGAAGGTGAGCACTCCCGGGGCCTCCGGAGTGCCCCGGAGTTGTTCCCCGGAATCCAGCCACAGGCGGTACTCCAGGGAAACATAGTTATCTCTGGCAATGACGGACATAGTGGTTTTACCTTTAACCTGATGATATAATCAAAAAATTATAACTGAAGCCCAATCTTTCCGTAACCCCATGGCCGCAAAATGATTCGCAAGGCGAAAATATACGAAGTCCCGGAAATCCGCCGCTTCCTGATGGAATTTTCCCAGGATGGGGGCATCCTGCCCCGGACCCTGGCCGATCTCTACGGCCAGCTACGGGATTACTACGTCTACCGGGAGGACCCGGGCCCCCTCCTGGGCATCGCCGCCCTGCACATCTGCTGGGCCGGCCTGGGAGAAATCCGTTCCGTGGCCGTGGCGCTGACTCACCGGGGCCGGGGGATCGCCTCCCGCCTGGTTCAGACCTGCCTGGCCGA
>JAHIKF010000467.1 GCA_018897875.1 Pseudomonadota bacterium
AGCATCTGTCCCGTTATCTGGCGGAATTTTGCTACCGTTTCAACCGTCGCTTCTGGGAACCTCAAATGTTTAACCGGATGATTACTGCGTGTCTTAATACTCAAACCGTTACCTTTTCGGAGCTAAGGCAATAAGCGTTTATCAAATTATTGTTTGGCTTCAAAGCCGGGTTAAACGCCCCCCAGCGCCACGGGAGATAAACCTGGGTTCACCGGTGATTCCCTTGGCACCACACGCCACGGTGGCCATGAGCGCCGCGCTGATCCCCTGGATTTGCCCCTGGACCCCGGTCAAAAAGGGGTTGACGGCCTGCGGCGGATAGGGTACTAATGCGTAAATTTCATCTGGCAGAGTGAGATACTGGGTTGATGATGAGACGTATAGTGGCTGCCTGGTTGGCGCTCGGCCTGCTGGGTGGAACGGTGGGTTGCAGCATGACCCCGAAGGCGCCGCCTCCGGAATCCGGTGCGCCTCCGCCTCTGGCAGAGCCGTCCCGTCCCCCATCTTCAGATTCGGCCAGGCTTAAAGAATCCCTGACCGGACATGAGATGACACCCTCCGAGGTAGCGGACCTGAGCGACCGCCTGTTGGCGGACGGCAGCCAGGCCTTCAACGATCAACAGACCATGGCCCGGCTGGAGCTCGTGCTCCTCAAGACCTTGAAAACCCCGGACAAGACCTACCGTGCGGTCCTGTGGCGCAACCTGGGCATCATCCATTACCATCAGCAGAAGTACAAGCAAGCCGAGCACGATCTGCAGTCCGCCAACGAACTCAACCCCAAGAATCCCCGCACCCATTTTTACCTGGCTTGTCTGTTCGCCCACAAGGGCAGGATTTACGAAAAAGCGGGCAAGACCCGCTCCTCCCAGCAGCAATATAAGCGGGCGGCCATCGAAATAGGACTGGCGCGCAAGCTGGAGCCCAGCAACTCCTTATACAAGCAAGATATTAAACAAATTATCCAGCAAGAGAATGAGAAATGAAGATTGCCTGCCCCTTTTGCGGCAATGATACGGATTTTTATGAAGTTGCCGAGGGGGTGACCATCACCACCTTCTACTTGCAGAATGAAGACGGCAGTTTCTCCTCGGTGAGCGATGATTCCGAAATCCAGGGGGAAGTGCGCCTCTTTTGCGGGGAATGCCACAAAGAGCTGCGGGAATACCACGAACACTTTCTGGACATGCTCTTTTAGGCCGGGCCCCCGGATCACCCGGTCTGATTGGGCGCGGCCGGCTGCCGGGTTTCAGGCCGCAGGCCGCGCCACCGGTACCGGGCCGCTGCCCGCCACCTCATACTCCGGTCCGCCGACGTCCGGCTCAGCCGGCCAGGGCGCTCCCCTCTCAGCCACCCGAGGTTTTTCCCTGAAACCCAAGATCCAGCCAGATCCCCGGCCGCGGCCGGGTTGTGCCGCTCTCGCCGCCGCCCGGGGTAACGCCCATGCCTGAACTGCCGGAGGTGGAAGTCATCCGCCGGGGTCTGGCCCCCGTGCTCATGGGGCGCCGGTTTCTGGGCGTCAAGGTGGGAGCCAAACGCCTGCGGCAACAGTCCTCCCCCGCCGAACTCCGCCGCTGGGTCCTGGGGCGGCGCCTCGAGGGCCTGCGCCGCCGGGGCAAATACCTCCGGTTCGATCTGGAAGGCGGCGTCACCCTGCTCATCCATCTGGGCATGACCGGCCGCCTGCTGACCGGGCCTATCCCCTCCCCTCCCCTGCCCCACGTTCACCTGGTGTTTCATCTGGAAGGCGGGCTGGAACTGTCTTTCCAGGATACCCGCCGCTTCGGCCAGGTCCTGGTCTTTCCCCCCGGGGTGGACCCCCCGCCCCTGGCCCAGGTGGGGGCCGAGCCGTTCTCCCGGCAAGTTACTCCGGCCTGGCTGGCTGAGCAGGCCCGGGGCCGGCGCCGCCCCATCAAGAATTTTCTCCTGGACGCCCGTATCCTGGCCGGCATCGGCAACATTTACGCCTGTGAAATCCTTTTTGCGGCGCGGCTTCACCCCGCCACCCCCGTGGCCAGCCTGACCCTCACGGACTGGGCCCGGGTGCTCACCGAGACCCGGAGAATCCTCAAGCACGCCATTCGGAAAGGCGGCACCACGGTGGCCAACTATCTCAACAGCAAAGGCGAGGCCGGCCTCTTCCAGCTGGAGCTTCTGGTCTATGGGCGAACCGGCGACCCCTGCCGCTGCGGCGCCCGGATCCATCGCCTGGTCCAGGCCGGGCGCAGCAGCTTTTTCTGTCCGGTCTGTCAGCAGTAAGAGGGAAAAATCCCTGGCCGGAGGCTTCCTGTTATTTTATGGCCCCAAACTTGGCGGCTTGGTGCCACCATTGCCAGGGATTGCCTGGCGACCGGGAGTCCACCAGGACCGGGAACTTTTAGATTCTATGACATTATATTCGCTCCTGACCATTTTTAAGATCTATCCCCAGTCGCGAAAATCCTATTTTTGAGAAACCGCGGGTATGGGACTGTTAACTTAACCCCTCTTCAGGATGGTTTTTCTCCCGTGGTTTTGTTCCTGCAAGCGGAGCAAATGCTGTTTATGATCCGGATATTCTTCCAGGATCAGCTTAAAGCGGTGGCACTGCGCCAAGTCGGGACACTCATAACAATGTTCGCAGCGCCGATTGATGGCGCAGATACGGATGGGGCAGCGATCCAGCCCCCGCCCGCCTCTGCACCCCGGGCATTCGGGATGGGAGAGAAACCACTCCAGGCCCCGGCGGAATTCAGGCAGGGAAAAACCCTCGTCTCCCCAAAAACAATGACCCCACCAGTAAATCCGAAATTGGTCCGCGAAGCTTTTCACCGTGGCAACGGCTTCTAAGAACTCCGGGTGGTCCAACTGACATTGGTCACATAAGCCGCAATAACTCTCTTTCATGACAACCTCCCGGCGCATTATCGGAGCTAGGCGCAGGCAGCCCGGATTTCCGCACCCAACTGGTTTTCCCGGTGATGCATCAACTCGATGGCCCCCATGGGGCATTCCCCGGTACACAACCCGCAGCCCAGGCATTTGGCCGGGTCGATGTAGGCTGCGTCAGCGGCTTTACCCACCGCGGGCACCTCAAACGGGCAAACGCGCACACACGTGAGACACCTGGAGCATTTTTCCCGGATCACCCTGGCCACCGCCCCGCCCACCAGCATCTGGGTCTGGGCCAGGACGCCCATGGCCCGGGCCGCGGCTCCCTGGGCCTGGGCGATGGCTTCATCAGCATACTTGGGGCCATGCGCCAGGCCGCAGAGGAAAATTCCGTTGGTGGCAAAATCCAGGGGCCGCAGTTTCATGTGGGCCTCCAGAAAGAAGCCGTCCGTATCCATGGGCAGCTTGAAAACCTGGGCGATCTCCTGGCTGCCCGGATGCGGCCGGACTGCGGCGGACAGCACCAGATAGTCCGCGGTCAAGCCAAGCTGCGCCTGGAGATTCTGGTCAAAAAGCGACACCTGCAACCGGCTGCCATGGGCGGCGACCTCGGGCTTGCGGTCCACCTCATAGCGGCAGAATTGCACCCCCAGCTCCCGGGCCCGTTGATAAAAAAGCTCTTTAAAGCCAAAGGTGCGCATATCCCGGAACAACACGAAAATTTGCGCCCGGGGGCGGAGTTCCTTGATTTTTATGGCATTTTTCACCGCGGCGCCGCAGCACAGGCGGCTGCAGTAGAGGTGTTCCGGCTCCCGGCAGCCGACGCACTGGATCATAACCACCCGGGGCTCGGCCGGGAGGGCAGCAGGGTCATGCTCCACAGTGCTCTCCAGTTCCAGTTGGGTCAGTACGCCAGGATGCTGGCCGTAAAGATACTCGGTGGGGCGATATTCCGCCCCTCCGGTGGCGATCACCACGGTGCCGTACTCGATCTCTTTCTGGCCTCGGGGGCCTTCCACAGTGCTGCGGAATTTGCCCACATGGCCGGAGAAATCCAGCACCCGGGTGCTGGTCATTACCTGGATGCCGGGGTGGTAAGCCATTTCGTGCTTCAGGTTGTCCAGGTGGGGTTGCATCCGGTGGCCTTCCAGGGTGTAGTGCAGTCTCCGGGCCATCCCGCCCAATTCCTCGCCTTTTTCCACCAGGTTAACCTTAAAGCCGGAGTCGGCGATGGCCAGCGCCGCGGTCATGCCGGCCAAGCCCCCGCCCACCACCAGGGCCTGGCGCGTTACCGGGAAGGGAGTTTCATCTAAGGGTTCCAGGAGGGCGGCCCGGGCCACCCCCATGTTGAGCAGGTCTTTAGCCTTGTCCGTGGCTTTCTCCGGGACTTGCTGGTGTACCCAGGCGTCCTGGTCCCGAATGTTGACCATCCGGAAGAGGTATTTGTTGAGGCCTGCCTGGCGCAGGTTTTCTCTGAATAGGGGCTCATGCGTCCTGGGGCTGCACGCGGCCACCACAATGCGGTTGAGGGATTCGGCTTCGATCACCTGCCGCATATTTTCCAGGGAATCGGTGGCGCAGGTGAAGGTGAAATGGTCGGCATAGACCACAAAGGGCAGGGAGCGGGCATAATCCGCCAGGGCCTCCACATCCACGATGCTGGCGATGTTGTGGCCGCAATGACAGACAAAGACGCCGATCCGGGGCGCCTCCAGGGAGACGTCGCGCTCTACAGGGTAGGCCGTCGCGACAATCTTATTTCCCCGGGCGCCTTTCAGTAAATTAAAGGCCGCCGCAGCAGCAGCTGAAGCCTGGATCACGGTTTCGGGGATATCCTTGGGGGACTGGAAGGCGCCGCAGGCGAAAATTCCCGGCTGATCGGTGGCTACCAGCTCAAAAGGCGGGCTCTCGGCAAACCCCCACCGGTTCGTGGCAATGCCGCACAAGGCAGCCAAATCCCGGGTGGCGGGGTTCGAGATCAGCCCCACCGAGAGGATAACCAAGTCGAATTCTTCGCTTATGACGCCATTTTCTTCGTCCACATAAGTGATTTCCAGGTTTTCCGTGCGGGGGTCCTGCGTCACCCGGGAGACCATGGACCGGATAGAGCGGACGCCGTGGACTTCCCGGGCCCGCTCGTAATAGCGGTCAAAACCCTTGCCCTGGGCCCTCAGGTCCAGGAAAAAGATGGTGGCGGAAACCCTGGGGTCGTGTTCCCGGGCGATCATGGCCTGCTTGGTGGCCTGCATGCAGCAGATGGAGGAGCAGTATTCCCGGCCGATGCTGGCATCCCGGGACCCGACGCATTGAATCCAGGCGATTTTTTGGGGTTCGGCGTTATCGCTGGGGCGTTTTACCTTACCGCCGCACGGCCCGGTGGCGGACAGAAGGCGCTCGAATTCCAGGGAAGTGAGGACGTTGGAATAGCGCTCATAACCGTATTCCGGCTTCTGCAGGGCATCGAAGGGCCGGAACCCCGGGGCCAGAATGACGGCCCCCACCTCCACCTCCCGATCCGAGTCCGTCTGGGAGAGATTCACCGCCTGGGAGGGGCACAATTTCTCACAGGCCCGGCAGGTACATTTATCGAAATAGATGCAATGGATCTTGTCGATGGCGTATTTTAACGGCACCGCCTGAGGATAGCGCACAAAGGCCGCTTTCCGCCAGCCCAGCCCTAAGTTGAATTCATCTTTAACTTTTTTCGGACATTTCTGGGCGCAGACCCCGCAGGCGGTGCATTTTTTCGGGTCGATGTACCGGGCATATTCCCTGACTTTGACCGTGAAGCGCCCCGGGGAACCGCTGAGACCGATCATCTCGGCTGGAGCCAGGATGTCGATATTGCGGTGATTGGCGCAATCTACCAACTTGGGCGAAATGATGCAAATGGAGCAATCATTGGTGGGAAAGGTCTTGTCCAGTTGGGGCATCACCCCGCCAATAGCCGGCTCTTTTTCCACCAGATAGACAAAAAACCCGGCGTTGGCCAGGTCCAGGGAGGCTTGAATACCGGCGATACCACCTCCCACCACCAGGACTGCCCCAACTTTGTCGCGCTCCTCGGTTCCCATATCTTTTCGCCGTTACCTTTCAGGCCCAGGAATTTACCGGTCTCAGGGGATAAGCCCCTGGCCTTCAACCTCAGGCGGCGCCGACTTTAGATGGCGCCGCCGCTCCCTCCTGATAATTCTTAAATGGCCAGTGTCAAGGCTTCCGCCCCTAAATTGGAGCAGTGGAGCTTATTGGGGGGCAGGCCGCCCAGGATCTCGGCCACCTGCTTATCGGTGATCTTCTTGGCCTCCTCCAGGTCCTTGCCTTTGGCCATCTCACTCACCAGGCTGGACACCGCAATGGCGGCCACACAGCCGAAGGTCTGGAACTTCACGTCCTCCAGGCGGTGGTCTTTGACTTTGATGTAAAAAGTCATCATATCGCCGCAGGCGGGATTCCCCACCTCGCCGATACCGTCGGCAGCTTCGATCACCGCAACATTGCGGGGATGGTTGAAATGATCCATCACCGTAGCGCTATACATATCAAGCTTCTGGCCCCGAGGGCCAGGGTTTGGCCATTTTCAGCACATCGGCCAGGGTAATGGAGTTCAATTTGTCAAACATGGCCTGGGCCGCCTCCTGCCAGATATAACGCGTCTGGCAGATGGAGGAACGCTCGCAGACCTTGGGGTTTTCGGAACACTCTGCCAGGCTGGCGCCTTCTTCCAGCAAGGCCACAATTTCCCCGATGGTGATCTCTGCAGGCGGCTTCGCCAGGATATGACCGCCCTTGGGGCCGCGCACGCTCTTGATATAATCGGCTTTTTTCAGGGGAATGATGATCTGCTCCAGGTATTTCACCGAAATCCCCTGCTGCAAGGCAATCGTGCTCAGATGCAGCGGCCCTTGCTGATAGTGTTCGGCCAACTCCAGCATGAGACGGGTGCCGTAGCGGCTGCGGGTGGAAAGTTTCATTTTGGGGCTCCCGCGGCCTCGGCCATTTTCTGCCGCCAGACAGGCGAGAAAGAACGCAAATTCTCTACGGCCGGAGGCAGGTACGAAAGCACGTAGTGCACCGCTTCCTCCCGGTTGTCGCTATTCAGGGTAAAGACCAGGGAACCCTGGGCCACTTCCGGCTTGATGCCGATGGCGCACCAGGCCGGGATGTCTTCCAGGGCGCCGTCGTCATCGGTTAAAATTTCCAGCCCCTGACCCGGCTCTAGATCTTTGATCAACTCCATCGGCTCCAGGAGGTGCATGGGGAAAGCACGATAGACCAGATCCGTTATGGTATCAGTCTGACAATCGGTTAAGAACCGCATCTTTTCTCTCCTTTCGGCAGGTGGAGACCACAATATACTAATTGATTATATATTAATTAACTATACATCAAAGTCAAGAAAACCTAGCCAAAAGTTTTTAGCGCCTCTGACCTTGAGGAATCGCTTAAAAGGCAGGTTCATCCGACTAAACGCGCCTGGCTCCTTTTGACGGACTTTGGGCGCCACCGTCATCGGAAAACCCTGTGGCCGTTTATTGGTCAATGGGTCCGCTTAGACCGGATGCATCACTCAGACCCATGGCCGGCGGCAGGGCAATGATTACTCAGGTTTTTCTCAGTGATGCCGTGTTCATGCTGCCTCTCCCATCGTGATTGCTATCCGGTATCAGGTTGAGGTCAGTAAGGGACACTCCCCACATCATCCAATCCGGGGCGATCCAGGAGGTTTTGTTCTAGGCCAGCTCATTTCTGAGCCATGCTGCCGCAATGGGGCGATTTTTTTATTTGACAACATCCGGTTATCCGGTTATTAGATAAGTATGAAAAAGGAAGCCCAACTCTTTAAATCCCTGGCTGATGAGACCCGCCTGAAGATGTTTTGGCTGCTGATGAATCGGGACGAACTCTGCGTCTGCGATATCATGGGGGTCCTGGGCATCACCCAATCCAAGGCGTCCCGGCACCTGCGCTATCTCTTTCATCTGGGCTGGGTCACGGACCGCCGGGAAGGGGTGTGGATGAATTATCGCCTCAGCGTCGCCCCCGGCAGCCCGGAAGATAAGCAGCTTAAGTTGCTGGTGGAGATTCTCAGTTCCCGCCCGGAGGCCCAGGCGCTCAAGGACCGGTTGGAGCACTGGCTGGCGGCCAAGGGGCAGAGCAAGGACGCCGCCGCGTGTCAGTGCTCCTGAGCATATTTTCCAGGTCTTTTTTAAATCAGTTTTATACCTTGACTTACCCGGTTATCCGGTTATAAAGTAGTGTTACGGGAGCCGAGGCGCGAGGCTATAAATTCCTGCCGGAGGCTTCCTGAAACATAAAAAATTTCTGCTTATCATACTTAATAAAACGGTTATTCGGATATCAGAGAGATAGGAGCACTGATGGCCGCCACAGTTGCCAAACGTCTGGGGTTTGTGGAGCGCTTTCTGACCCTGTGGATTTTCTTGACCATGGCGGCCGGGGTTGGCCTCGGTTATTTCCTGCCCGGCTTTACCAAGTTGTTGACGTTCTTCCAGGTGGGCACCACCAACATTCCCATCGCCATCGGCCTCATTTTGATGATGTACCCGCCGTTGGCCAAGGTGCGCTACGAGGAACTGCCCCAGGTTTTCAGGAACTTCAAGGTTCTCTCCCTGTCGTTAATCCAGAACTGGGTGATCGGCCCCATCCTCATGTTCCTGTTGGCCATCGCCTTTCTCAGCGGCTACCCGGAGTACATGGTGGGTCTGATCATCATCGGGCTGGCGCGCTGCATCGCCATGGTCATCGTCTGGAACGACCTGGCCCAGGGCGACACGGAATATTGCGCCGGTCTGGTGGCCTTCAACTCCATCTTCCAGATGCTCTTTTTCTCCGTCTACGCCTATGTATTTGTCACGGTGCTGCCCGCCTGGCTGGGGGTCGCTTCGGGCCTGGAAGTCAAGGTCACCATCCTCCAGGTGGCGGAAAGCGTCTTGATCTACCTGGGCATCCCCTTCTTCGGCGGCATGTTCACCCGCTTCTTCCTGGTCAAACGCAAGGGGCTGAAATGGTATGAAGAAAAATTCATGCCCAAAATCAGCCCCATCACCCTTATAGCCCTGCTGTTCACCATCGCCGTGATGTTCTCCCTTAAGGGCGAGTATATCGTGGCCCTCCCCCTGGACGTGGTGCGCATCGCCATACCTCTGACGATCTATTTCTTCATCATGTTCTTGGTGACGTTTTATATGTCGGCCAAGGCCGGGGCGGGCTATCGCATTTCCGCCACCCTGTCGTTTACTGCCGCCAGCAACAACTTTGAGCTGGCCATCGCGGTGGCCGTGGCGGTCTTCGGGATTCACTCCGGGGTGGCCTTCGCCGCGGTCATCGGTCCCCTGGTGGAGGTCCCGGTGCTCATCAGTCTGGTGGGCGTGGCCTTAAGGTTCAGACAGAAATATTTCACTCCCTTATGCTGCGCGGATTGCGGCATCGAGGCGACTGACGCCACTCTCCTGAAGGGGCGGCGCGGGGATCAGGACTTATACGTCTGTCCCACGTGCGCCCAGGCGAATCTTCCGCCCAAGGGCGAGTAGTTGTAGTTACGGGGTTCTTACAGAAAATCACCACCGGAGGTAACACCTTGTTTGAAAAGATTGTCCTGGCCACTGACCTGTCGCCCGCCTGGAATGAAATCGTGGCCTGCGCCGGAGAATTTAAGGCCCTGGGGTGTAAACAGGTTATCTTGACGTATGTGATCAGCGTCAAGTTCATGGCGGGGATGGAAGGTATTCTCCAGTCCACCGCCCGGCCTAAATTGGTGGCGCAGCAGCAGCAATTGGAGGCTCAGGGGCTGCAAGTGACCGTGGAAATACCCATGGGCCTGCCGGCCGATTCCTTGAACCAGATCGCCTGTCGCTATGGCGCCGACCTCATCGTGGTGGGCTCCCACGGCCAATCGCTCTGGCGGGAAGGGGTGCTGGGGTGCTTCACCTGTGCGGTGTTGCATAATGCCCAATACCCCGTGTTGCTGTTAAATGTAAGATTACAAAAGCCGGGCCTGCCGGGTTCGTGTCAAATCTCCCGTAGCGAGGTGCTTCGCCATGTGCTCTTGCCCACGGACTTTTCGGAAATTTCGTTCCGGGCCTTGGAGTATGTAGAGCGCTTGGCTGCGAAAGGAATTGAACAAGTCACGGTATTGAACGCTCTGGACGTGCCCGGGGGTGAAGCCTATCCGCCGGGCTTTCAGGAGATGGCGGAAGCCAAAGCCCGGGATTCCCTGGCGGCCTGGACGGAGGTTTTGAAAGGCACCGATATTCCTCTGGTGCACCCGGTCTTTGATCCGGGCCACCCCCTGCCGGCCATTCTCCGGGTGCTGGAATCCCAGGACGTCTCCCTCATCGTCATGGGCACTCAGGGGAAAGGATTCATAAAGGAGATTTTCCTGGGCAGCGTGGCCCATAATGTTTCCCGAATGGCGATGTGCCCGGTGCTCTTGATACCGCCAGCAAGACGGTAATTATTGGGATAAATAAATAAAATCGGCTTACAGGCTTTTGCGCCGGATTTCAGCCTGCGAAGGTTTTGTCATAGTAAAGGTCATGAATATGACCTCAAACTCTGAATAAGGAAGGAAACCTATGAGATTTTTACGTCGCTATGTTATCGGATTGACCTGTCTGGTAATAGGATTTCTGATCGCATGGCAACCCGTGCCGACCCAGGCGCAGGGTTCGGCTCCGGCTACAGGCAAGCCGGCGCTCTATGAATTCGGCGCGGGTTACTGCGTCTCCTGCAAGGAGATGGAAAAGGTCATGGCGGAATTGACCACAAGCCACAGCGACCAGGTGGAATTTCGCATGGTCTATGTGGATAAGGAAAAGCCCCTGTTTGAGCAATACAAGATTATGCTTATTCCCACCCAGGTCTTCCTGGACGCATCCGGGAAAGAAGTGGACCGGCATATCGGTGCTTTAACCAAGGAAGAAGTGCTGAAAAAACTGAAGGAACTGAAACTCATCAGTAAATGAGGAGACAATTTCATGGGATGGAGTGAATCACTGGGACAAGTCATGCAGACCCGTCCGGTCCTGGCCTATGGGGCCTCGTACCTGGGGGGGGTGATCGCCACCGCCAGCCCGTGCATCCTGGCGAGTATTCCTTTGGTCATCGGCTTCGTGGGTGGTTATGCCGGGGGCAACAAGAAGCAGGCCTTCTTCTATTCCCTGACCTTCGTGGTGGGGTTAGCCGTGGTCATGTCCATCCTTGGCGCTATGGCCGCGCTCATGGGGACCATGTTCGGCCAGGTTGGGACCTACTGGTATTTCGTGGTGGCGGTCATCCTTATCGTCATGGGGTTGCAATTGTCCGGCCTCATCAACCTAAAGCTGGGCGGCAATGCCCAAAGGTTTTTGCCCCAGCGCACCGGCCTGATCGGGGCCTTGATTTTGGGAGCTCTCTTCGGCCTGGTGCTGTCGCCTTGCGCCTCCCCGGTGCTGGCGGTGATCCTGACCCTGGCCGCGGTCAAGGGCGAGGTGGCTTACG
>JAHIKF010000468.1 GCA_018897875.1 Pseudomonadota bacterium
GCATCTGCTGAATAAACCAGGGTTTGATGTAGGTCTTGGCATAGAGGGTATCGACGCCGGCGCCTTGCCGCAGAGCCTCATACATGATGAACTGGCGCTCGCTGGAGGGCTCGTTCAAGAGATTCAGGAGTTCATCCAGGGTTTTCTTATGAAAATCCTTGGCGAAACCCAGGCCGTAGCGGCCGATCTCCAGGGAGCGAATGGATTTCTGGAAGGCCTCTTTATAGGTCTTGCCGATACTCATCACCTCGCCCACGGCCTTCATCTGGGTGCCGAGCTTATCCTCGGCGCCGGGAAATTTTTCGAAGGCCCAGCGGGCGAATTTCACCACCACGTAGTCGCCCCAAGGCTCGTACTTCTCCAGGGTGCCTTTGCGCCAGTAGGGGATTTCATCCAGGGTGAGGCCCCCGGCCAGGAGGGAGGAGACCAGGGCGATGGGAAAGCCGGTGGCCTTTGAGGCCAGGGCCGATGACCGGGAGGTGCGGGGGTTGATCTCGATGACCACCACCCGGCCGGTCTTAGGGTCGTGGGCGAACTGGATATTGGTGCCGCCGATGACCCGGATGGCCTCGACGATATCATACGAGTATTTCTGCAGCCGCTTTTGCAGCTCCGGGTCGATGGTCAGCATGGGGGCGGTGCAGTAGGAGTCGCCGGTGTGCACCCCCATGGCGTCCACATTTTCGATGAAGCAGACGGTGATTAGCTGATTCTTGGCGTCCCGCACCACCTCCAGCTCCAACTCTTCCCAGCCCAGGACCGATTCCTCCACCAGGATCTGCCCCACCAGCGACGCCGAGAGGCCCCGGGCGGCAATGGTGCGCAGCTCCTCCAGGTTGTAGACCAGGCCGCCGCCCCAACCGCCCATAGTGTAGGCCGGACGGATCACCACCGGGTAGCCCAGGTCATCGGCGATGCGCTCTGCCTCCACCACGCTCAGGGCAATGGCGCTCTTGGGCATCTCGATCCCCAGCTGGTTCATGGTCTCTTTGAAGGCCAGGCGGTCTTCGCCCCGTTTGATGGCATCCACTTCCACCCCGATCACCTTAACACCGTATTCCTCCAGGGCTCCGGACTTGGCCAACTCCGAGGACAGGTTCAACCCGGACTGGCCGCCCAGGTTGGGCAAGAGGGCATCCGGCCGTTCGGTCTTGATGATCTCGATCATGGTCTGGAGATTTAAGGGCTCAATGTAAGTCGCATCCGCCATGCCCGGATCGGTCATAATGGTGGCGGGATTGGAGTTGGCCAGGACGATCTCGTAACCCAGTTGACGCAAAGCCTTGCAGGCCTGAGTGCCGGAATAATCGAATTCACAGGCCTGGCCGATGACGATGGGGCCGGAACCGATAATCATAACTTTCTTGATATCTGGACGTTTTGGCATGCTGACTCCTTAAGATTTGGCCCGGTAGAGGAATAACATGGGGCTGGGAGGAATATAAGGAACTGATCGGGCTGGTGTCAAGAATTAACCAACCCATATGTCGACAATCTTGTTGACCTACCAGAATTGCTTAACATGATTGTGATATTATACATACTTTCGTCTCTGGCTCACGGAGAAAATATCGCTGCCGGGGCGTGGAAAAAATAGCCCCCCGTCAGGCCTGTATCCCGCGATATCAGTTTCCCTGATAAATTTCTGATATGATCAGGTTATTAGCACCAAGAACCGGAATAGAGAATTAAAGTACGCAAAAAATTGACCTTTAGAGAGATATACCGAAAACCCGGGAACAACATGAACTGGAAAATTCTCAATCAACGGACATGGCTTAATCTCATCAGTACCATCATTTTGCTAATTGGTTTGGGTAGTTCTGTCTTGATTTATCAAAGCGTCGGAAATGATCCGTACGGCCTTTTGGATTTTGAAAATTCCAAGCTTTATAGACATAATCTGGAAGTTTATGGCGGTAAGTTCAGTGTAATTATGGATGACTTCAGGCGTTGGTTTCTCGGCTTATGGCATGGAAAATCTCTCGCATTTATTATAGCTTGCTCTACCATCATTATTTCTTTCGGGTTTTTTTATGCGGCGAATCACTTGTCACAACGGTCAAAACCTGAATCCCATAACGAAAACGATTATGATTGGAAGGACTAATTTTTTGCGGTCGTGAATCCACTAAATTCATGTCGCAGTGATCCTTCTATCGTAAAGCGTGGCTGAACGCTTTATCCGGACCATCAAAGAGCAGGTCATCTATGGCCGGGTGTTCCAGAATCTTCAAGAGGTGAGGGAGGCGGTCAGGCACTTTGTGGACACCTACAACCGCGAGTGGCTGGTGGAAAAGAACGGCTTTCTCAGCCCCTGGCAGGCCAAAGCCCAGTGGCTCTACCAGGACTCAACCGCGAGGGCGGCTTAAGAAAATCTTGTGTCCAGGAAACCGGATGCGGTACACCCTCAATTGGTTTGATTTGGGAGGATTATTAACTATAATACGCTTATTGCCTTAGCTCCGAAAAGGTAACGGTTTGAGCATTAAGACACGCAGTGATCATCCGGTTAAAC
>JAHIKF010000469.1 GCA_018897875.1 Pseudomonadota bacterium
CCTACAGGTTTTGACTAAAAATACCTCCTGCGTTTTCATAACCCCTTATAATCACTGACTTTCATAATTACGAAAGCCCTTAAATATGACTACTCACCCGAAACCCAGGCCTCAGAACGCCCCCAAAAAAAGGTAAATCACCTGCTCTCAGGGCCACCACAGTCCCACCACGGGACGCAAAGGGGCATCCAAGGCTTAAGGACAGGGGTAACCTTGCCATGCGGCCACGGGTGCGCGGGGGACCATGTCCAACTGCCCGACGCCGTCACGGCCCCAGGCCAACGCCGCCCGCTACCCAGGCCAGATTTTTGGTTTGAAAATTTTTTTGGGAGCGTCGATGCCGGGGGGGGTGTCTCAGGCTGGGGGTTCCTCCGGGGGTCGGTATTTATGATTATTTTGATGTCGAGTCCGGGCGGGGCATTAATATATAGGGGGTATCGGAGTCCCGTCCTCGACTTTGCCTTTGGGGGTGGGAAGAGGGGGATGCACATCAGCCCGGAGCGGGGGGCGGGGGCGGTGCTGCTCCCACTTGGCTATGCTGGCCGTGGCGGGGCGGCAAGGGGCAGGGGGGCCGTCGCTGGAAGTGAGGGATAGACGATTTGTGAACCTGGCTCACGGGCCTCTTTCCCTTCTGCCAGAGGGGACCCTTGCCCCTACCATTCATTCTGAAAGTTTTTCGCTAACGAGGCCATCCAGCAGCGTGTTTAAAAATTTCTACGGCCTATTCTGCGATCAGCTTCGACCGCTATTGAACTGTCCGTACTGCGGGGCAGCGTGCCCATCTTGGGGGCCAGGAGCGTGGCTGGGCCGCTGGGCAGGGCAGCCAGGTCCCCCGGGCCGCAACTGACGGCATGGAAGGCTCCAATACAGACGATTGCTCCAGATCTCTGCCATATACCTTTTGCAAAGAATCATCATTTTTGCGAAAGGCCTGACTACAGGTCATTTGTTTCTTATCTGAGGTTGTAGAGAAATACCTTGACAGACATTATCCGATGGATTATCATATTAACTATGAAAGGTAATGATTTATTGGCATGGCGTAAGCGACACCGCCTGACACAAAAAGAATTGGCGAACCTGCTGGGAGTGCGTATTCTGGCCGTTTCCCGGTGGGAATGTGGCGTGAGAAGCATATCGTCATATCTCCACCTGGCCCTGGAGGCTCTGGAAACCCGAATAACAAAGGCGAGGGAAGGCAATGGCGATCTTAGCTGAGTGCCCACGGTGTCATAAGAAACAGGCGGTCAAGAATCGGAACTGCACTTGCGGTGCGGATCTTGTAAAGGAAAAGCGCCTCAAAAAAGTGCGGTATTGGGTAGTCTAGCGTCTCGCCAATGGTCAACAGCGCAAGGAGTTTGCCGGGTGCAAGATCGAAGAGGCCAAGGCTGCAGAGGGCAAGCGCAAAGCTCAGAAGGTGGAGAATCCCGGCATTCTGGAAAAAGTGCCATGGGAGAGCATGACCTTCAATGGACTTATCGACTGGTATCTGAACCTCACCCAAGTCAAGAAACTTGCATCTTACCCCCGCGTCAGAAGTGCTCTGGCGAATTTCAATAGCGCCTTCGGCAACCGCATTGTGAGCAGCTTTAAAGCCCTTGGACCTGGAAGAGTACCAGGAGGAAAGGATAGAGGCCGGGAGAGCGGCAGCGACTGTTGATATGGAAGTAGTAATTGCTAAGACTATGGTCACGAAAGCCTTTGATAATGACATAGTTGACGGTAGGACGGTTAAGGCTTTCAGAGTGGTCAAACGTAAACTGAGAAAGGCCAGCAATGCCAGGAAGCGGACCCTCACCATTACCGAATATCTCAAGCTGGTGAACGTGGCCCCGGTTCACCTGAAGGCATTCTTAACCTTGGCATTTAATACCGGCATGAGGACAGGCGAACTCCGAGCCTTGAGATGGTCACATATCGACAGGGAGAAGTGGGTTATCAGGCTACCGGCTGACATTCCCAAAGAGAAAAGGGCCAAGGCGATACCGATTAACCATCACGTCAAAAAGGTGGTGGCAAAACTCCCTCGGGCAATCCACCATGACTATGTGCTCACCTATAAGAACGAGCCCATCGTAACCGCAGGGGGGATAAAGAAATCGTTTATAACAGCCTGTGGTAAAGCCGGGATTCCCTATGGGCAACATTTGGGCAACGGAATCACCTTCCACGATATAAGGCGGACGGTGAAAACCAATATGCTGAGTGCCGGGATGGATAAGGTTTATCGGGATACGATTTTAGGGCACAGCTTGACTGGAATGGACGTTCACTATATCTCGCCGTCAGAGGAAGACCTTCACCGGGCTATGGGCGTTTACACTGTGTGGCTTGATGCCCAAATACAAAGTGTTGCCCATATCGTTGCCCAAGTGAACTTATGATATTAAATAAATTAGATAACCCCTTGATTTAATTGGTGCCCCCGACTGGACTCGAACCAGCGGCACAGGGATTAGGAATCCCTTGCTCTATCCATAACTGAGCTACGGGGGCGCAGAGAACTTTGGCGGAACGATTTCGTCTCTTCTCCCAACCTGCCGTAAACAAGTCTGCCAGAGTTTTGCCTTTCTGGAAGGCCGGAGCCTTTGGGTGAGGCTGGCAGGCCTCCGGCGGCGCCGTCGGCAATCGGGAGAGTTAGTCCAGGCGCTTATGCCTATAATATGACAACTTCTTCTTTGACGCAAGGGCCGGCGGCAGCAGGGGTAATCGCCTCGGCCCCTGATACCCAGCCGGTGATGGGAGACGACCCCACGGGACCGGTTTTTCCCCAGGCAAATCATTTTCGCCGCCTCAGGCTACCAGGCAAAATACAGCCTCGGTGCTGGCTGACGGAACCATGAGCAGCCTTACCCCTACTCCCCCGCGGGATAATCTCTCTTGCCGACGGGAGATTATCCGGAACAGCTTCCTTGAAAGAGCCGAAGGCCTGTGGTATGATTCAACGGTTTTGGAACAGACTTCCAGGAGTTGGTATTGGCGCGCAAATTGATCCTTACCTTAGGGTGCCTGATCCTCCTGCTCAGCGTCGGGGGCGCCGGGGCAGCTACGGAGATGGACCTGTTCAAGGGCCAGCGCTTCGAGGGGGGGCCTTGGAGGATCCGCGCCGACACCGTTACCTATGATGCCGCCAACCACCTCTATACCGCCGA
>JAHIKF010000045.1 GCA_018897875.1 Pseudomonadota bacterium
ACAAAATCGCCAAACCCATCCACCGAGACCACGGCCGCCTGTTCAAAGGGAGACACCAGAAAGGCACTGGCCAGATGGGCCATGTGGTGCTCCACATAAGAAATCCTGGCCTTTAGCTTCTCCGCCGGCACTCCAAATTCCTGGGCCAGGGTTTTCTTGATATCAATCATCGTCGAGGCATTTTGAGCTCGATCCTTAATCATTGCCAAGGTAGGGCGCCGGCGGAGAATAAACCAGATCTTACGTAATAAGTTAGCCCTCGGGTTGCGATTGAGCGCCACATGATCAATTTCTTCGATGCTTAAGCCAGCCTCGCGTAAACAGTACTTAATGGACTGCGTCGGGAAACCAGCCCAGTGCTTGATCCGCTCAAAACGTTCCTCTTCCACTGCCGCAATGAGTTCCCCATTTTTTACGATGCAAGCTGATGAATCAGCATGATATGCATTGATTCCCAGAATATTCATGGGTGACGGTTCTCTCTTGTCAGCTTTATCTGCATTTTTCCCGCCGGCGTCGAACTCTACGAAGATTCGCCACCTTACGGTGATTTGCCTTGCGGTTCAACGCTCTACACCCGGCGCAACCTCGCTTCGGTCAGGCCGGCGTAGAGCGCCAGCCATTGCGGCCCCACGGCCTGCCAAGCATAGCGCCGTTCCACAAGTTGTCGTAATTTTTGACCCCGGTCCCGCCGTTCGCGGTCACTCCAGGAAAACACCTGTTTCAGGGCCCGGCTCAAATCCTCCACCTGAGGGTGGACCAGAAGACCTCCCCCCTCCTCCCAATCCCACAGCCCGGTCCCGTGAGTCGTAACCACAGGCAATTGGGCCGACGCGGCCTCCAGGTTAACCAAACCCATGACCTCGGTTTGGGAGGGGGCGCAGAAGGCCCAGGCATGTCGATAAAGCGAAAGTTTCTCTTGTGGCCCAAACACCGGACCCAGAAAGCTTACCTTTTCTTCTACCCCTAACAGCCGGACCTGAGATTTCAGTTTGGCCGCGTAAAGGGGATCGCTTTCCGGTCCAACGATAAGAAGTCGAAACTTGTATTTGATTTCTCGATTACATTTTGCAAAGGCCTCAATCAGAAGATCGAGACCCTTTACCGGATGGAGACGGCCCAAAAAGAGTATATAAGGCTCATCTATCAGGGGAGATGACCCCTCCTCGGCATTGGCCAGGAGGGCGTCCATGGCCTCGAGGTCGATGGCATTGGGAATGACTCTGATAGTTTGGCCGGGGAACCAGTGAGCCAACTCGTCTCGTTCCCGGGGCGTGACCGCATGAATCAGGGAGATATGCTCAAACGCCGGGTAAGCCACTGTACGCCAATATATCAGCTTCCTGAGTTCCTTGAAGCCCCTGTTCCTAAAATGCCAGTTATTTAGCATACCATGAGGACTCAATAAAATCAGGGTTTTTTGCTGTAATGCCACTCGGGCCGCGGACCACTGGAATCCCATCCATATACCATGAAGGTGGAGAATCGGGCCATCTAACCGGGTTAGCTGTTGGAGGTAAGACTTGAGACCCCGGGGAAAGCGCCAGACCCCTCCCGGCACGAGAGGAAATTTGATCAGGTTCACCTCCGCAGGCCCTGAACTTACGCCACCTGCCAGAGTCAGGATAGTTGATGCCCACCCCTGACCGACCAGGTAACGGGTAAGGTCCATGACCATGCCGGTTACCCCGGATTCAGGGGAGAAATCATCCGTAATGTGAAAAATGTGGCTCAATTGGCAACCTATTGCACCAAATCAAACGTCGCCGCCGGCGGCAACTCGCCCGACTTTGAACAATCCTGGTGAAAACTTAATTTCTGCCGGGCCAGTTAATTTTTGAGGCCAAAGGGTATAGGGACCAGATGCGCCATCTTGCCGGCATAGGGACGGCCCACTCGTAACAGGAAATTTACTTCGACAAACCACTTGGGCAAGGCCAGAAAAGGATGCATGGAAGCTGCGCTGAATAAAGATTTGCCCCTCCAATCCCTCGAGATGCTGACTGGAATTCTCATGGTTTCAGCGGCCAGTGGGGGATTAACTATCCTGAATCAGACCTGATTTGACAGTATCCCCGCGGTTGGTTTTTTTACGATCTTTTCGGCGCCAACCCGCCGCCGGTCAAGTTGACTATCGCGACCCTCATCCCTGTCCTTGCCGCCCTAACCTGCCCTGGTTATCCATTAATCAACCGGTCTAACCGCTTAGCTCTTGTGTAATGGTAGAAATCCAATGCCCCACTCAGGATTAGTTGCTGGTACTCAAAAGGCATGTCCAACAACAGTTGCTCCCGCAGCAGTTTTAGGGCGCGCTTCTTGGGTAAGTTGATGCCCCGCAATCCGGAGCAGCAAAAACTGTATCGGCTGCCGATGATTTCCAAAGAGGGGGCGTCGATGCCGTCGATACCCCCAAAAGGATAGGCGAACCATTTGACCGGAACTCCTAACCGGCTCTCCAAAATTTGGCCGGGAGCAACAATCTCCCGGAACCGATCTGCCCCATCCAGACCGGTAAGCCGCCGGTGCGACAGGCTGTGCGCGCCGATAGTATGTCCGGATTGTACCAGCAACTGGCAATCATCCCAGGACATCAAACGCCTTTCCTCCGGAAATGATTCATCTATCTTGCCTTCATAAAAACTATCGACAATGACTTCCTCGTGACGTTCCCGAGGAAGGTCCAAAAAGCCCGGGCAGACAAAAAAGATGGATTTAATACCGTAATGTTCGAGAACCTCTCTGGCCACGGCGATATTGGACTTAAAGCCGTCGTCAAAGGTCAACAAGTAAGGGACTCGGCCGCGATCTAAAGGAACGCTCTCTCCAGTTAACCTTGCTTCCGCCTCCTGGGGTGTGAGAATCCCATAGTCCTCCAGGAGATACTGCAACAACCGGTGGAAATTAGCCGCCTTAGACTCAGGCACATCATGTAACATCAGGATGCGGAAGGCACCGGGTTCGGGCTGGATCAATAGTTTATGAAAAAAGCTGACCAACGGCCACAGCTTTACACAGCAAAACCTGGCAATCTGATTCAGCTTCGCGTGCATAGGGTTGCCTAACGCCGGGTGCGGCGGATATACCGCCTAATCGCCTTAACTATGATATTGCTGTTATAAGCTTCCACTTCCCCCACCAGCATATAAGGGGAACCGGCGAGACCAGATTTAAAATGTAATATCCCCGCCGGGGTGTTTTGGGGGTGCATTCCGCCCAAATCAAACCAACGGTAGCCCAACTCTTTCATGTGGACAATGCCCTGCCATAACAGCAGATAATTCACATTGGCCGCTCTGCCAGCTTGGTTAACCGCGCTGATTAGATACTCACAAGTATTTCCATACCTTGCGATGAGAATCGCCCCGAGTCGCTCTTCTCCCTGCTTTCCTACCAGGCCCCACAATTTTCGATCCTTGCCAAGGAATTTCTGCCATTGTGCGATGAGGGCTGGGGCGAGGCTAGGTTGGAACCCCTTGTGCTCTAACATCTTTTGGTATTCGGCCATCACTGGCTGGAAAACCTGATCCTCGCAGCCTGATTCCACGAGAAGTTCCAGCCGCTCGGCTTTCTTAAGGCAATTTCTCCATTTTGGGTGGAGTAGCCTCCTCAGTTCTGCCAGCGGCAGGGAGAGATCCAGGCGTGCCGAAGCCCAACCGGTAACCCCTTCCACCCAGGCAAATCCTGACGGAGAGAATGGGGACGGCAATATTTCCTCCCGATACAACATGGGAGCGATCAGCAGATACATGCCCCTTTCCTCCACCCAGTACTGCCTGAGTTCGACCAACATGGCTGACAGCCCAGAGACATCCAGTTCTTCTGGCGTGCGCCGCCAGAGGGGACCCCGGTTGATCCATACCAGCCCCCGCCCAAGAAACGGCAGGACTCGAACCATAGCCTGACAGATCCCGACGATGCGGTCGCCATCCAGAAACACGGACCGCTCCACCTTCCAGGGGCCGGTCCGCGCCTTGGCTTCCCCAAATTCCCAGGTCTGCATCAAGCTCAGGTCTTGAAATTCCGAGACTATTCCGGTCCAGTCATCCTGGGAAAATGATTTGGTTATCAGACGCATTACCGAATCCTTAAACAATATCCGCAATTGCGGCACGCACCCTCTCAGCCATCAGGCTCATCTGTTGGCGGCTCAGGCCCTGGTGCACCGGCAGGAACAACAGCCGCTCCCAGGTCCTCAGGGCGATCCGGTGCTCCGACTTTCGGTCGATAACCTCGGGGGGGAAAGTGGGCCAACGGCTGGCGTAAATCCCCTGGCCTCGCAGGCGGGTCTTGACCGCCTCACTGCCCTCTTCCAGCCATAAGGGGAAGACATAGGGAGAGCAATCGGGAGGCAATTGGGGGAAGAAGGGTCGAGCCTGCCCCAGCCCCATGATGGCCATCTCTATCCGGTGATAGTTGCTCCGTCTCGCCCCACTGTTTCTATCTCACCTTGGCTAAACTTAAAAGACTCCGGGTATATGGATCGCAGGTCCAGAGATCGGGAGGCCTCGCCGGGGTCCTTCCGGGCAAATCAGCCCTCTCCTGTAGGAGGGAGACGGTGCCAGCCTTGAGAAGATTTCTCACCCGGGGTAAAGCCGACGCGGGGCTGGCCATACCCCATGACCTTGAATATGTTGGGCCGCCTAATATTTTCCCAGGATGCCGCCGCCTTGGCTGAGGCGCCGGTTGCCCCAGGATTAAATCCTGACCCGCAACAGGTTCATGGCGCTTAGGACCCATGTCTTCCAAGCTAGCGGGTCCTCCTTTAAAGCCAAACCCAACAATCTTCTGGCTTGACCATGATCCCTCCTGTTCAAGCAGGATTTAGCCCCCCCGCGCCACGTGTCGGCTCGCCGTTTCCGCATGAGATAACGGATGAAAAATGTTTTCCCCTGCCAATTTTCGAAATGGCAACTCAGAAGATTAAGAGAGTTGTCACAATGTTGTTGGATTTTTGCGCTGAATGATTGATCGTGCATTCGACAAGTCCCTAGCACCTCATGGAGGTATGCAATAGTGCAACCGGCTCTGGCTAAACGGAGCCAGAGATCATAATCTTCAACCCCGGCAAAACGTAAATCCTCCGAAAACCCCCCCAGTGAAAGGAAGTTATGGCGCAGCATCGCCACTGCCGAGGTGGATAAGCAGTTTTTTTGAAAAAGGAGACCGTAATAATCCTTAGAAGGTCCATATTTAATCACACTTTTGATGCGGTTGCCGACTAACACCCACTCGTCATGGCACACCAGTTCGACTCCGGGGTGTTGGCGAAAAAATGCTAACACCTTTTCCAACTTAATATTGGTCCAGGTGTCATCCGAGTCTAGAAAAGCTATTATGTCAGCCTTAGCCTGACGAACTCCCTCATTTCGAGAAGCCCCAATTACCCCATGATTGGAAAAATTAATTAATTTGATGCGTGGGTCTTTGAATGATTCTACTACTTCGATAGTATTGTCTTCAGAATAATTATTGACAACAATGGCCTCCCAATCTGTAAAAGTCTGGTCAAGAATTGATTGAATCGCTTCGCGCAAAAAATTGGCTTGATTATAAGTTGGAATTATGACGGAAATTCCGGGATGAGAACCAGTTACCATTCTGATTTTTTTCCAAAAACCTTCTTGCAAAAAAGTAAGGTTGCATCGATTTCTTCATCAATATTTCGGTTTAAAGTGAACCCTGTGGACTTGAGCTTATCAACTTTATATTCCAAGGGCTGGAAGCTTTCGGTGGGTCCAGGCCCTGGTCGGTGGATGGGTGGGGTAAACCCCAAGAACCCTGACGCCCGGTTGGCAATACGCTGAGCCAAATCAATGATCTGGAGCGAACATTCGCCACCAAGGTTGAACAGCCCATCTTGTAAGGCAGAAGCCGGTAAGTTGAGCAAATGTTGAACCGAACGGGCCACATCGGACAGGGTGATAAAATCACGCCACTGCAGCCCGGAACTCTTCAGCACCAGTTTCCCGGTAGTCACTGCTTGCCGGCACAGGTCGTTGACGATCAACGTCCAACGATTTACGTTGACAGCGGCGGGAGCTCCAAACCCGTTGGATAAGCGCAACGCTATGCCCTGAATGGTTTTCTGATCATGGGCCGCCAAAACGAAATCCTCGGCCACCCTATGGGTAATGGCATAGGGGTGATGAGGGCGCGGCAGACTTTCTTCCGTAATCATGCCGGCCAGTGGAACCCCATAGACATGCGCCGTCGAAAAGTAGATGAACCGCTCTACCCCGGCGCGTTTCGCGGCTTCAAGAAGTTTGAGCGAGCCCAGGCCATTAATGCGCAGCGCTTCCTCCGGGTTGGCCAAACTTTCAATTTCGTTTAAGGCTGCCAGGTGAATGATATATCGGACTCCACGACAGGCAGCATTTAGATCCTCCGGAGAAACCAGGCCGAGCGGCACGATCTCAGCCTCTCTGGGCCACACTGGCCTGATAGCTCGGGGTTGCCGGACACCCAGTCTGAGATGGAATCGAGATTCCTCAACCAAGGCTTGGACCAACCGGCCACCAATGTAGCCCGATCCACCCGTAATCAGCACTTTATCCATCATCCGTGTTTGATGCCCCAATCATAGTTGATTGACGGGTCGAAGGGATCGAGGCGGAGAATCTCCTGAGGATCATGAGGAATGGTCGCGCAGTTCGCGACGATGGCCATTTCTGTACCCAGACCTTTGAACCCGTTCCAGATCAAGGGCGGTATGCTAACCAATACATAATTTTCCACGCCTAGAAAAATTTCTTGAATTTCCCCTTGAGTGCTACTTTCTTCTCGATTATCGTAAAGGACAAATTTTATCCGGCCATAAGGAACTGCATAATTGAGGGTCATCTCTTTATGTAAATGCCAGGCTTTGATTGCACCGGGATAGACACAGGAAAAATAGATTTCCCCAAAGCTCTGAAAATGGGCATCATCATTTCGCAGCATGTGCATAACTTTGCCGCGTTCGTCAAGGATCTGCCGCAAGGATATTATCTTTACACCTTCAATCATGGTAATTTCCCATGTATTTTTTTATTTGTTGCTTAGTCAATGCTATTGCCGATTCGCCGGATTCAACCTGCTTATACCAGGAGACCGTTTCTACTATGGTTCGGTCAAAATCCCATTTCGGCGTCCAATGTAAAAGTCGCCTGGCCTTATCGCAATTCAAATGCAGCAGCCCTGACTCACGGGGGGCATCCGAAGCTTGCTCCACACAAATATTGCCTCCACCCCAACATTGAACCATCCTTCCGGCTAAATCATGCACCGTCCGAATTGATTCCCCACTGGGTCCGAAATTAAAAGGCCCGGTAAATGACTGCGGTGAGGTAGTCAGACGAGAAGCGAGCAAAAGATAACCAAAGAGCGGGTCAAGAACATGTTGCCATGGCCGGGTTGCACCGGGATTCCGCAAGATGATCGGCGTCCCTTGCCGCAAACTTTTAATGATGTCGGGGACGAGACGGTCTTCGGCCCAATCGCCTCCACCCAGGATATTTCCAGCCCGAACGCTGGCAACTCCCAATTTCTTCCGGTTGTTAAAAAACGAATCCTGGTACGCCGAAAGAACCAGTTCAGCCGCCGCCTTGGAGGAGCTATAGGGGTCGTGACCCCCCAGTTCATCATTCTCTCGATACCCCCAAATCCACTCCTTATTCCGGTAGCATTTGTCAGAGGTAACAAAGATTACCGACCGTAATGATTCGGTGGCCCGAACCGCCTCAAGCACATTGACTGACCCGCCCACATTGGTATCAAAGGTTAGCTTGGGCTCTTTATAAGATAGTCGTACCAAAGATTGGGCCGCTAAATGAAAAAGATATTCCGGTTGAAATTCGTCGAAGACGAGTTGCAGCCCTTCTAAATCTCTAATATCTCCGGCAATATGGTGAATAATTTTTTCTAAGCGAAGCAGGTTAAAGAGATCTTCATCAGTCTTGGGCGGCAGGGCATAACCAACCACGTCAGCCTGCAGCTCTCGTAGCCAGAAACACAACCATGAGCCTTTAAAGCCCGTATCGCCTGTAACTAAAACTCTCTTGCCGGAAAAATTAGAAAAAGGGGTTAACATCACCAAACCTTCCAATCTGCATTTCCCTTATTCCAAATGTTATTCAGGAGTAAATAGTCGCGATAGGTATCCATGGGATGCCAGAATCCTTCGTGGGCATACGCCATCATCTGACCATCTCGGACTAGTTGGGTCATAGGTTCTAACTCCAGGGTCAGATCTTCATGATCATTGAGGTAGGAAAAGATTTCTTTCCGACACACAAAAAATCCCCCGGAAATCAATCCTCCAGTCGCCTGGGGCTTTTCGTTAAATTCCTGCACCATCCCACTTTGATCACTCATTAACTCGCCAAATCTCCCTGAAGGTCGCACCCCAGTCACTGTCATGATTTTGCCATGGCTTTTATGAAATGCCACCAATTTATTCAAATCTATATTACCCACCCCATCACCATAGGTGAGCATGAAATTTTCGTCATCCATAAGATATTTCTTGCAGCGATATACTCTTGCACCCGTTCCTGCTTCAAACCCGGTTTCTGCCAGAGTAATGCGCCAATCCACCTCATTACAATCATCATGAAAAGAAATCTTCTTTTCCGGACCCAAGGTAATAGTGAAATCGTTAGTAATTAAATGATAATTAAGATAAAAATCTTTAATTATATTTCCCTTATATCCCAAGCACAGGATGAAATCCTTATAGTTCCAATGGCTATAATATTTCATAATATGCCAAAGTATCGGCATATTCCCGATTCGAATCATCGGTTTCGGGATATCATCGGCCACATCGCGAATTCGTGTTCCCTTACCCCCGCACAGAATCACCGCCTTCATCGTTCCTACTCCCGCAAATCCATGTTCATCAACAGTTTAAACGCGTGAAATCGTCTGCTGCCGCCTTTGGTTCGCCAAATACGCCATAATGGATTGGGCCATGCGGCTCGCAGCCTGGCCATCTCCCGGATAGAAAAGTCGTTCAAAAACCTGTTGCCGGCTCTCTGGGCTGGGAAGAAATGCCCGGGGATTAATTTGATACTCGCGCAATGCTTCCCTAAGGTGATCCACCGAACCAAACTGGGGGATGGCAACTGCTTCGGCCAGGGCAGAGCCATTGAATCCATCCGGGAGCCACTGCCACACCGGCTTGTTGCGCAGAAAAGCCTCCTCCGCGACCGTGGAATAGGTGAAGATCACCAGGTCGGCCCGATCCAGGTCGGCCTCGAGGGACACCTGACTCACCTCAATATGATCCTTGTATGGCGCAAAACCGGGCTGTCGATCCATCTGGGCAAAGGGATGATTGCGCAGATACAGTTTGATGCCGGTCAAGTCCCGGACCGCGGTCCATACGGCCTCCACCATAGCCAGTTCCAGGTTCACAGCCAGACTGGGGACCAGCAGCAGGCGGATTACTCCTGCGGCATCTCCCCTCCCGGTCTGCTCTTCGGTCCTGGAATTCTGAGCCCTGACATGATCGTATCGGGCCGAACCGGTAAGCAAGACGCGATCTGGCGGATAGCCGCACTCTAAAAAAAGTTCCTGCCCCAAGCTGCCCATGGCGCAAACATAGTCCGGATGGGGAACCGGACATCCGTCCGGTTCGCCCCTGAATTCCAGGGCCGGATGCAGAGATAAAAAGGTCTTTTCATGACTGTAACTGGCATGTTGCATAGCCCAGCAAGAAGTTCCGCCACCAGCCCTCCGGACCCCGTCATATTGGGCCCGGGAGTAGGGGAAATGCTCCAGAAAGCTTAAGATCACCTTGGGCCGGTATCGTTGCACGGCGCGCTGGGTCGCCAACGCCACCAGGTCACAACGCGGCAGACTCGAATCCAGAAACCCGTAGAAGAGTTTCCCGAAAAACAAGGGCGAATAGTCCGACCCTTCCTCTTGAAAGATTGCTTTAAACCTTGGGCAGCCACGCAACTTGAGAAAAGTGGCCAGGGGCTTGAAATCCATCAAAGCCCGCAAAATTTCCCCGGGTCGCAAGAACGACTGGAGCAGGACCACCTCGCTATTGGTTTTCGGGGTTTCGGCCTGGAGATCTAACCAAGCGAACCATCCCAGGGACAACCCCTGGCGTTTTAATTCATCGGGAAGCCGTTTAAAGTAACGATCGGTGAAGGTTTGCGTTCGCTCATCCCAATTCACACTCCAATCCCAAAAACCCGAAACCACCACGTCGAAAACTTGGTCTTGAAGTTGCGTTAAGCGCCGAACCACGCTCCACTGGCGCATCACCCGCCCAAAAAAGGTCAATCTGGAGGCCAAACCGCGCCCCCAAAGCCACCAGGACCCCGACGCCCGGCGGGGGCGCTTCTCCTTGACGGAAAAGGCACTTCTCAGCACCGCCGCCACTTCCCAGGGGGGCCCCACCAGGACCAGCTCCTTCACACCCAGTCTCCTGGCCGCAGTTTGAATGGTCAGCACCTGGAGAATCCCTTGAAAAGTGGCATCGCTCTCCGGGTCCTTGAATGCCACCGGGTGGTACCACCAGCGGCTGGCCTCCCCAGGCCGGGTCAAAATCTGCCTCCAGGTAAGGGCGTTGCCCCAGGTAAAGGTGCCGATTCGCGCCACTAAGTTAAGATAGTGCTCTCTCGCTTTGGCCCTGACCTCCTTGGGGACGGCGCGGCCAACCATAACCCGATCCCCGCAACGGCGCCGCAATGCCTCTTCCGAGCCCGGAGACAGGAAGCTTAAGATAGGTTCATTTCCCGACGGCAGGGCCCCTGGCTTTTTCCAATATATCCACAAAACGTCAGGCTTAGAAAGGCCTTCCCCTTCCGCGGCGTAAATTCTCGGCATAGATCATCTTTAGGGTAAAGCCGGATTTCCCGGCCCAACCATCACTGACTTTACCCCCGAATTTCCCTTCAGACGCAGAACCAAACGCTGGTATTCATGCAAAAGAGTCAACCCAAGCCGATGAGGAATCATGCGCATGAGTTCAACCCAGCTCCACCTCGCTAAAATCCCTGGTCCACTTCACTTCCGGCGCTACTTTCAGCAGTGGCGCCTGCTGATCCGGCAAGATGGCCAAAAAATGCACCCCGCAAGCCTGGGCCGCCCGATAATCGCTCTCGGCATCACCGAAAAACAGGCATCGGCCCGGCATCAACCGGTGCCGCCCCAACAAAATCTCCAGGTTTTCCTTCTTACTCCGGGGCGCTCCCCTGACTTCCCCAAAATACGCAGACCAGCCACGGCGTTTGACGATTTCACGCATCTCTACCTCGGGGGTCGCGGACACCACAAAACATGGCAGTCGCGCCGCCCAATGGCGCAAAAAGGCCTCGGCGCCGAAGATCTCCGGGGCCGCCACGACTTCATCCACCACCAATCGGGCAAAGCGGCTGCAAAAGTCGGCCAATCCTGCCTCATCCAGAGGCCGGCCCAG
>JAHIKF010000470.1 GCA_018897875.1 Pseudomonadota bacterium
ATCCGTTAGCTAATAAAAGATTTTAGCCATATAAAAAAAGGCCGCAATTCCAGGAAGTTGCGGCCTTAGATGAATTATAATTCTTTTCGAACTGTCTTAAATCTGACATTGAATTAAGCTAACATATTGCTTTAATTGTCTTATTAGTTTTGTATAGAAAATGACCCCTTGTAGTTTTTTTCCAAACCATAGCGGCGAATCTTACTGTAAAGCGTGCTGCGGCTCACCTGCAAACGTTTGGCGGCATCATGTTTATTCCAATTGGATTCCTGGAGCACCCGCAAGATGAGGTAGCGTTCGTTTTCCGCCAGGGAAGTGGATGCCGAGGTGGTGGCGGATTCCCGGAGAAAGCGCGGCAGGTGTTGCCGTCGGATCACATCCCCCTGGGCCAGGATGATGGCATGACTGACGGCATTTTCCAGTTGCCGGACATTGCCCGGCCAATCATAATCCATGAGCGCCTCCATGGCATCGGCCCCGAAGGTGACCACGCTCTTGCCTTCCTTCAGGTTGTATTTCTTTAAGAAATGCACGGCTAAAAGCGGGATGTCCTCCCGGCGCTCCCGGAGCAGCGGCAGGTGGATGGAGATCACATTCAAGCGATAATAGAGGTCGTCCCGGAACTGGCCCGCTTCCGCCAGGCGCCGGAGGTCCCGGTTGGTGGCAGCCAGGACCCGGACATCCGCCTCGATGGGCCTCTCGCCTCCCACCCGCTCGAAACAATGGTCCTGCAGGAATCGCAGCAGCAGCACCTGGGTGGCCGGAGAAATGTCCCCGATCTCATCGAGAAACAGCGTGCCCCCATGGGACCGTTCGATGCGGCCCTTGCGCTGGCGGATGGCCCCGGTGAAGGCGCCCCGTTCATGCCCAAATAACTCGCTTTCCAACAGGGTCGGCGAATAGGCTGAACAGTTGGCCACGATAAATGGGTCCCGGTGGCGATGGCTCTGCCGGTGGATCGCCTGGGCGACCAATTCCTTGCCGGTGCCGTTTTCGCCCGTGATGAGCACCGTGGCGTCAGATTTGGAGATCAGATCGATTAACTCGTAAATCTCGTGCATCTTCTTGCTATTGCCGATGATCCCGCCGTGGTTGGTATTATCGCTCTCCTGCTGGCGAGACTGATGCATCTTGACTTCATGAATCACCAGGTGACGGATATATCCCGCATTCTGAGCGAAGAGGGCGTGGATAAAGTGCAGATCCTCCTTCAAATATTCCCGGGAGGTTTGGGAACCCAGAAAGAAAAAGCCGATGCACACCTGTCGCACAAAGATGGGCAGGCCAAACCAGCTGAGGTAGGGATCCAAGACGCCTTCCAAAAACGGCGGCAAGCGGTGGTGCTCTGCCATGGTGATGACCTGGGGGTCGCTGACCTCCCGCAGGTATTGGATAAATTCCCCCATCGCGCCCGCCTGCTCCAGACGGAGTAAAAACCGTTTCACCGGTTCGCCCACCACGGCGGCACACTCTTGAAGCGGCAAAAATTGATCGCAACCGGCATCCAGGATGAGAAAGAGCGAATCGGACTCGGCAAAGATTTCCTGGATGATCTCTTGCAAAGAATCGATCAGTTCCCCTAAAGAATTATTCGAACTCACCTGCCGGGAAATCTCAAACAGGGTTTCCAGTTGATGTTGGGTCCGTTGCAGTTCCCGGGAGCGGAAGGCCAGGTCCGCCTCGGTCTGGCGTTTTTCGGTGACGTCGGTCTCCAGGCGGATAATCAAGTCTATTTCCGACTGGGTGTCCAGGAGCGGATAAGTGGCCACCTGCAGGATATGCTCCCGGCCCCCGTTATCCGGATACATCCTTTCCCCCACCACCCCCTGCTTGAGGCGCATGGTCTCTTGCACGGAACACCAGGTGCCGTCCACATGGCAGGGGAGGTTCCTCTTGAAGATTATTTCGAAACATGGCTTGCCCAGCACCGCCCCGGCCTCCAGGCCAACCCGGTCCAGGAACGAATTGTTGGCCTGAACAATCCGGTAGGTCCGGGGGTCAATGACGGTGAGATGGTCGGTGATGCCGTTGATGATCTTGTCAGTGAATTCCTTGGCCAACTGGAGTTCCGCCTCGGTCCGTTTGCGCCGGGTGATGTCCGTGATGATCCCCACGGAACCCAGGTATGTAGTGTTGATTTTTAACGGGGCGGCGGAAACCAACCCCACCAGATCAGAACCGTCCCGGCACTTGAGCGTTAATTCATAGACGCTGGCAATCCCTTGTTGACGCTGTTCCAGTTGGGCCCGGGCGATGGCCGCGGCTTCCTCGTCCATGAACTCGAACATGGACCGTCCCAGGATTTCTTCGGGAGCATAACCCAGCATTTCCCCCATACACCGGTTGGCGAAGGTCAGGCGCGCCTGCTCGGCATCGATCATGAAAATCCCTTCTCGGGCGTTTTCCACCAGGGTGCGGTAGCGTTCTTCCGACACCTTCAGTTGATGTTGCAAGTTCCTGGGTTCCGTGACGTCCCGGCCATGCTCGATGGCCTGAACCACCTGTCCGTCGCGATCCCGCAACGGATAACAGTGGATGACAAAATAGCGTTGCTGGCCATTCGGGAGGGTGACGTTCATTTCGCGCCGGCGGGTTTCGCCGGTCTGAAAGACTTCCCGCACATGACAGTTCTCGCACATGGAACTGCGTTTATGGAAGACTTCGTAGCAGTATCTGCCAACGACGTTTGCCTCCGGCAGTTCATAAAGGTTGACCAGGGCCTGGTTGATCAGGCTGATGCGGTAGTGACGATCATAAATGGCCATGGGGTCGGTAATGCTATTCAGGATTCTGAAGAGAAATTTCTCGTTTTTCTGGGCCATGACCGTTGCCCTCGCTTCTCTGAGGGCTAAAACTTCATCGCCTGGTGAGCCGCAAGCCGAAGCCCTCCTGCCCCTGAGAGGACCGCCCGTGGGAGCGTTACTTCCCCAGGTGGCACCTCCAAAAAATGAGCGGCGGCCAAAGCCCCGGCCGCGACCTCTGGCTCGCCGCGCTCCGGCGCCGCAGGGGCCCAAGCCCCAACCGGTTCCCGGTCCACGGCCCACTGGTCCGCTAGCATCAAAACCTGGCATGTTCATTACCTCACTTGCGTGGAAATTTGGTTTCCCCGAAAATCAATCTCAGGCGTTAATACGCCTGTCACCAGAATTAGCCTGCTATTGCGCTTGTGGACCCGGCAAGCATGGCAATTAATGTGGCCCAGGAAAATGCCGATAAATAAATAGGGTGAAGGGTACCGGCCTTACCAGGAAAAATAGTCCTGCCCAGGAGGGGGACCGAATAGGGGAATGAGGCCCCAGCGCCTGGCGCCCCCCTGGGAGCCGAATCTGAGGATGTCATGGGACACCCGCCCTGCACCATAGATAAGGATAGTTAAGATGAAAACTTACCTGCGAACAATCGTGACGTTCATAAGTGATGATGAAGGCGCCACGGCTGCCGAATACGGTCTTTTAGTAACGTTGATCGCTTTGGCGATCCTGGTGGGGGTGGCGGCCTTGGGCACCAGCATATCAGATCTATACAATAGCAATGCCTCACGAGTCTCCGAGGCACTACCCCCATAAAGAACAGGCTATCTATGGCCGCATATTCAACCACCTGGAAGAGGTGCGGGCGGCCGTCGCCGCCTTTGTCGTAACCGACAACGAAGACTGAGGCCTGGAAAAACTGGGTTGTCGGCAAGGTCTGCAACAGGATAAAATCAGGAATGGCGGGAGGTTGACGATACAGACGTTAAAGACTCGTAACTACTCAGGTAACCCCACCATGGAGCCACAATTGACTGGCAAGTAGTATATCCCCCTCCACGAATGCAAGCCAAAAAATAAAATGTTTTTTGCTGG
>JAHIKF010000471.1 GCA_018897875.1 Pseudomonadota bacterium
AAGCCCTCTTCCCGGGCCCGCCGCACCAGGGTGCAGATGAGATCATCGGCTTCATACCCCTCGTGCACCAGGGAGGGCAGGTTGAGGGCGTCGATAATCTTCTTTATATAGGGGAGCTGGGTCACCAGATCCCCGGGCATGGGCGGCCGGTGCGCCTTGTAGTCGCTATAGAGTCCGTGCCGGAAGGTGGGCCCTTTGGCGTCGAAGACCAGGGCCAGGTGCTGGGGCTGCCGCTCCCGGAGCACCTTGAGGAGCATGGTGGTCACCCCGTAGGCGGCGTTGGTGGGCACCCCCCGGGAGTTGGCCAGGGCCGGCAGAGCGTGGAAGGCCCGGTAGAAATAGGAGCTGATGTCGATAAGGTAGAGGACGCGGGGGAAGGTTTCCATCACGGGTATCCTTTTCCCCCTTATAGCCGCTCCCACCCCCGGTGTCAATGAGAAGGAGTGGCCGGGGCCGATTCAGATCGGCCCCTCGGGTTGCGGCATCGGCGTCGCCGGTAGCGTTATCCCTATGGCCTCACACCCGGGGCTTGCCCCAGATCTCCAGGACCGAGAGCTGCATGAAGCGTTTGGACGCGGCGCTCTTGATGATGGCCACGGTGTCCCAACCCCGGGCGGTGCCGCCGACGGCCACCACCTCTTCCCCTTCCGGGATGAGGCCCGCATCCACCGCCTCCATGACGATCTCGCAGCCCACCTTGACCCCCTGCCCCAGGCGCCGCAAGGTGTTGGCGATGAGCAGGGTGGGGGCGCTGCCCTTGAATTGGTCCGCCAGGCTGGTCTCCAGGGAGTGGGTCAGGATGGTGGCCTTGAGCACTTTACCTCCCAGGCCGGTGATCTCCTGGTAATGCTCCTGAAGAAACTCGTCGAGATTGGGCCCCTTGAACCCCACGGAGTGCCCCACCACCACCAGGTTGACGTCCTTGCCCTGCAAGCGCCGGGCGGCCTGGGCCCCGGAATCGCCGGTGGTGGACGCCACCACCAGGTGACGAAACCCCTCGGCCACGGCCTTCTCCATCAACTCCAGGCAGGCGGGAGTGTTCTGCGGACCCACGCCCCGGAAATACCACACCTCTCGCTTAATCATCTGCTCACCTCATGGATTCTTTTGGGGATCAAAAACTGGGATCATTATATCAAATCGCGGCTAAGGTCGGGAAGGCGGACCCGGCCAAGTATTGCATGCGGCAGCTCATCCAACCGGTCGCCGCATTCATGTTGCCTGCCAATCTGCCGATAAGAATAAGGGAAGGCCAGGGGAAAGGGCGGCTTTTTCCGTGGCAGTACACCCGTAGGGGCGGTTCGCGAACCGCCCCTACAAGGAATTTCATGATTGGGGGTGGCCCACAACGGCCATGGTGGTTTAACACCGGGTTGCGATCAAAGACATCTTTGTGGCAGCCGCAGGCGAAAGCACGCCCCTGCACAGCCAAGAGGCTTGGCTCGCTTGCTTGATGGCGACCTGGTTTCGGGACGTGCCGGGCGGGAAGAGGCTTTCCTCGAGGTCCAACGGACGTCTGGCCGGCAACGCCGGGGAGCCCAGCCAGCGAGCAGTCTCATGGGGATAAAGCATATTCCGGTTGATGCCGGCAGGAAACCAAAGGCCCCGGCGGGCGTGGCCGGGGCTCTCCCCGGGCCGGAGGCCTCGCCCGGGCGTTGGCGCTCCGTCACGGTATCGTCCTCGCAACCTGATGTCGCGGAGGACAATACCGTCTTGGAGCGGAGCTTCCAAGAACTGGTGCGCTACTATCGCCACTCCAGCGTCGGCGGCCGCTGCCTGGGCATTGTCCACCAGATGAACACCCCGCTGCAGGTCCTGTCGTTCCAGTTGGATCTTCTGGAGCAGAAAGCCCAGGAGGAGTTGGGCCTGCTCACCGCATCCCTCTTGGCCGATACCGATCGCTTGGTGACCCTGAACCACCACCGCCAGGCGAAATTCAGCCAATTACGCCGAGAACTCAACCGGCTGCAAAACATTAGCCGGAGCCTGGTGCTGCAAGGGTTGCATGAGGACGCCCAGGAGAAGTTCCCCCTGGATCTCAACCAGCTCTGCCGGCAGGAACTGGAACTCTATCAGGCTGACCCCTTCTTTAAACACCAGGTAACCGGTGAATTTCACTTCCAGGACGGCCTGCCCTTATTCTCTGGACACTATATCGATTTCAGCCAGAGTTTCCGGAATCTTATCGACAACTCCTTGGAGGCCATGGCCGGGACGGACCGCCGGCAGCTGACGGTGGTGACGGCCTGCCAGGACCGGCGGATGATGCTGCGCGTCGGCGACACCGGCGTGGGCATCCCGCCGGCGGCTTTACTCGGGATCTTCCAACCCTTCTTCACCACCAAGCAAACCCCGGCCGGGGACCGGGCCGGCCTGGGGCTGTTCATGGTGCGCCGGCTCCTTACCCCCTATCAGGCTGAGATCCGGGTAGACAGCGATTCCGGCGGGACCTGGGTGACCGTCACGTTCCCGGTGGCTTGAGCCAACCGGCCGGGGGGACCCACCTCCTCCGGGAAGCGCCGGGGGCGGCGGCGGGGGTGACAGGGCAGTTAGAGCGTCGGGCATCGGGGGTGGCGGCCGGCGGTTTAAATCCGCGGTTTGCAGAAAGACCTCTGCCGCCCGGCCGGCCTTGAAGTATTGATTGACCAGCTTCAGGCGGACCAGGCGCTCTGTGGCCGCCGGGTGGGATGCCAGGAAATAGGTGTCTTCAAACGGGTCATGGCGAACCACAGCGCCCATTCTCTCCCAAACGGCTACCCCCTTCTCAATATTGTAGCCGGCCTGGAAAGCATACCAGGCCCCATAGATATCCGCTTCCCGCTCATCCTCCTGGGAAAAAACGCTCACCACGGCTTTTCCGACTGCCCGGCGCACGTTCGGCGACACCATGACATGCCGCCAGTCCATGAGATGGTTTAAAGAGAGAGTGCTGAAGGCGGTAATGGCCTCGCCCAAAAATTTTCCCAGTTCCCGATGCGCCGCCCCTCTTATGAGATGGCCCAGGACATGATGCGCCATCTCATGTCCTACTATCAAAGCCATCTCGTCGTCATTGAGGCAGAAGCTGACCATCCGCCGGGTCAGGATGATTTCCCCTGGGGCGGCGTAGGCATTAACACTATTGCCTTTAGTGTCTACCCGAATGGCATATTCCGCCGGCAGAAGCTGGGGATAAATGGTCGCCAGCATTTTTTGGTCGTCCCGCTGAATGAGCAACTCCACCGGCCCGGTCAGATAACGTCCCCGGGCTTCAATGTTGATATGCTTTAAGTCCAACATGATGGCGGGCAATAGTTCACCGGGAAACCACATGTAGATAAACTTCTGGACGCTTCTATATTTGTACCTTTGCTCATAACTATATATCGGTAAGATAAACAGGAAATCTTTGAAAATATCTCGCGTCGTTTTTATAGCCTCATCCCAGGCTGCCACCTCGGTGGGGATGGGCCAATTGTTCACCGCCAGGATAATATCGCCCTGTTTTAGGCCGCGCTCTTTCAAGATAACATTGCCCTGTTTCAGTTCGGCCTCACGGGCCGGAGAAGGACGCCAGACCTGGTCCACCGCCACCTTGCCGGTGGCGGTGATCCACCAGTTGAAGCCGAGAAAAGGATAGGTGCGGCCCTGAGTCTGGGGCAGCCAGGGCATCAGGCGGAGAAATACCCGGGCGGTCCGCTCTCCGGACCAGTTCTGAGAAGGGTGGCGCTTGGTCGCGGCCAGTTGGGCATCTTCCACCTGATGGGCCGTAGGGGTGGGTTTGGTCACCTCGGCACAGCCGGCCAGAAAAAGGAGACTGAGGATCAGGAAGATAATTAAGGGCAACCGCAGGGAGAAGCCAAGATTGGTGTGACTCCTGGTTCCCAAGCTCCTGCTTGGGAACCCCCTTGTCCGCCAAGCTCCTGCTTGGCGAAACAAATCAAGCAAATTTAGCAGGTTGTGCGTCATATCAAGATGTCTCCAAGCAGAGCTTGGGGTTAGATTTGCGGTTCCCAAGCAGGAGCTTGGGAACCAGGAAAGAATCATTGCCTGCACAGGCTGGAAGCCTGTGCCACCATGGCCAATAATCTTCTAAAACCTCCAGCGCAATGACGCCCCGGCGGTCATGAGCCGGTAGTTATCCACCCACTCCCGAAAATAGAAGGCGTGCACGTCCATATAGAAATTCTGAACGAACTCCCATTCCAGGGCGGCCAGACCCTGGAGGCTCGGACCCCAATTCCCGTGCTGGCCCACGGCCTGTACCGTTCCCTGGAGGATCAGGGTGGGCAGGCGGAAGATCTGCCGGTCGAAATCTATCCCCAACCCGATGGCCTGATAGGTCTCGGGGCTGAAATAGGCATCATGGCGCTGGCTATACGCGGTCAGGAAGTAGTGGGGGGTAAACTCCAGGTGCATGCGAGGTTGGCCCACAGCCTGCCACTTCAAACCCTGGTACAGGGTGAGGCGCCGGTTTTTATCGGAATAGAAGGCGCCGCCAACATTCCCCCGCCAGTCCAACCCCGGGCGGAACTGGTGATTGTACGACACGTCCACCTGGTGATAGGTGGTGATACGGGCTGCGGTGAGATTGAGAATCGATTGGTAGAGACGGGGGAACAGGTAAGCCTCCTGGTCAAAGATATCCCGGCGGCTGTACCTCAACGTGGCATCGGTCTTGGGCCACGGGGAAAAACCCAGCTCCAGGGTGCCCAGGAGGCGGTTCTGGGAATCTTTGGTGGTAAATTGCGTGGCGCTCGCCACATTTGTGACTGTAATCGGATTGATGAATTGCTGATCTCTGAGTTCACCGGAGTATTTGGAAACCAAGAAACCAGGAATTAGGGAACTGGGAATCGTGTACTCCCCACGCTGGCCGACCGTAAAGTCGTCCCGCCGCCAATACCGCCGCAGAATGATTTCGCCGCTGAGCTTCAGGCGGTCATCCACCGCCAGGGGCCCCAGGCCCAGGTTGACTTCCACCCGGCGCAGGCGGCTGGCCGCGCTGGTCTGCTGCTCATAAACCTTGTCCAGGCCCAAATTGAGGGTCCCCATTTTGACATTCCTGGTATTCTGATTGTATTCGCGGTATTCCAATCCCAGCTGGGCCGGCAGTACTTTAGTGATCCAGAAGCCGCCGCCGATCCGGAAGATGCCGCCATAGAGCTTGTTGCTGTCGGTGAGAAAGAGGGACTCGGGTTGGATGATGGGCAGCACATCGGAGAGAAAGGCGGGCAGATAATTGCTCAGGCCCAGCCCCCGGGGTTCCCGTTCGCGGCGGGAGAATTGCCAGGGACGTTGGGCCTCTTCAGGGCGGCGCTCTCCCCGGGAGCCGGCAAAGCCCCGGGAAGCCACCTGGGGCCGCATCTGCTGGCGGACATCCTCCAGTTCATTGAGTAACTCAAGGTCCTGGGGCGCCTCCTTCAGGGCCTGGGCAAATTCCTTATAGGCCGCCCCCCAATTGCCCCGGGACCGGGCTTGACGGGCCCGGGCCACCTGCGCCGCCTGGGAGTCGGGTTTGATCGCGACAATCTCCTGGTAGATCGTCACCGCGCCCTTATCCCCCATGGCTTCCAGGGTCCTGGCCTTTTCCATGAGGAAGTCTGCCGGAGGAATCTTCCCCTCCAGTTGGGCCAGGGTGCGCAAGGTCTCCGGATAGTTCTGTTCCCCCCGGCACGCCTGTGCCAAGAGAAGCAGGCCCTGGGAGTAATCCGGAGAATCCGCCGGAATTTTGGCCACCACGGCCTTGACCCCTTCATATTGGCGCCGCATGAGATACAGCCGGGCCATCTCCAGGGGCGCGGCCGGATTGCCCTGTTTCTCCATGAGCTTCAAGGCCTGGCCAAAATTCTTCTGGGCCATCTGGCATTGCAGGAGGAGTTTAGCGATGCTCTGATCCTGGGGCCGGAGCCTCAAGGCCTGCTCGTAGTATCTCACCGCCGCCGGCCGGTTGTCCAACTCCATGGCCAGCGCGGCCAGGGCCAGGAGTTCCCCGGGGCTTTTCGGCCGCTTGTGGCGCCGATATTCCCGGAGCACGTGGAGCAAATAATCGAGTTTGCCGCCGTGCCGCCCCAGCTTTCCGCCGAAAAAGGACAGGGCGGCGACATATTCGGGACTACCCACCCGGATGCCGGGCAGGCGATACATCACGCGGTTCAGGTCCTCATAGCGCGGCAGCCGGGGTAAGAGAGAGGCCATAATGAGGAGGGAGGCGTGATGGTAACGGTTTTTCCAGAGATTCTTCACGAGCAAATCGACGGCCTTGTATAGATGGGACGTCTCCGCCGAATGGGCGTAGCAGCGGGCCAGCAGGGCCCGTGCCTCCAGGCTCAGGTCGGGCAAGGGTTCCAGTTCCTTCCGGGCCAGGGCCAGGGCCTTGGGAAAATCCCGGATGCTGAGATAGGCTTCCACCGCGGCTACCCGCACCCCCGGGTCTTCGGGTTGTTCCATACGCAGACGGTTCAGGAGTTCCAGGGCCTCGGAACCCCGCTCCAGGTAAGTCAGGACCCGGGCCTTTTCCAGACGGGCAACGCGGTCCTCCGGGGCCTTCTTCAGGGAGAGATCATAGTTTTTCAAAGCTTCCGGCAGGTTGCCCAGCCAGAGGTAAAGATGGGCCTGCTCCCGGAGGAGGCGGGGGTCTTCCGGAGTCGGGCATTTTTGCAATTCCTGGGCCGCCTGCTCCCAGCGCCGGTCCTCCAGGAGAAGACTGATGCGGCGCAGGCGCAGATTGACGTCATCCTGGATTTTCAGGACCTCATCGTACTGGCTCAAGGCCTGCTCGCGGTTGGCGGGTTCAAATGATAAGACCTCGGCTAACTGCCTCCTGACCTCCACGTCCCGAGGGTTCTGTTCCAGATAGGCGGAAAAGAAGTGCGCCGCCTGGCCCCAGTGCTTCTGATAGAAGTGCAGTTGCCCGGAAAATAACAGCAATTTCGGATCCTTGGTATTCTGGGCGCGCAACGGGGCGATGATTTCCAGGGCATCCTTATAACGGTGGGCATAGGAATAGGTCAGAGCCGCTTCCCAGCGCAACTCGCCCTTGATGAGCTGCCGCCGGGATGCTTCATCCCACAAGCCCGCAGCCTTGGTGAAGCGGTTTTTCCGAGCGTAGAGGCGGGCCAGGTTGATAATGGTTTCCTGGTGGGTGTCGCCCTCCTCCCAGGCTTTGTGGTATTGGGTCTGGGCCTTGTCGAAATCGCCGACGAGCAGCAGCTCCAGGGCGTACCAGCGCCGCAAGGCGGGATCGGGCTGCTGTTGCATCAGGGGTTCCAGGACCCCCGCGGCTTCCGCATGATTGCCCTTTTGGGCCCAGAGCCGGGCCAGGGCCAAGGCGTATTCCTTCTGGCCCCGGTTACGGGCATAGAGCCAGAGATAGTGATTCAGGGCCCGGTCGCCCTCCTTGGCGGCATCCGCGGCCTTGGCCGCCTCCAGGCGAAGTCCGGAATTTTCGGCGCTCTTCTCCAGCAGGCGCTGGTAAATATCGCTGGCCGCCCGGTAATCCCGCTGCCAATAATACAGCAAGGCCTGGAAGTGGAGGGCTTCCTGGTCCTCGGGAAACTCGGCCACTTCCTCTTCCTGGAGGGGAATGGCTTCTTTGTAGCGATTCAGGGATACCAGCAGCTTTACCAGCTGCCGACGCACCTGGGGGTCCCGGTCCAAGGCGTAGAGCCGCTGGTAATAGGTAACCGCCAGGGGAAAATACTGCTCATGGCGAGCGGCGATACCGGCCGCACTCGCCAGGATGCTCCGATCATCGGGCTGGCGCTGGAGATACCAGGCCATGGTGTCCAGCCCCTCCTTGGGCTCTCCCAACCGATCCAGGGCCTGGGCATGAATGATCAAGGCCCCAGGCCCCGGGTCGCGGTCCATCATCTGCCGGGAAATCTCCAGCGCCGCTTTGAACTGACCAGCATCGAGGTAAATCCGGCCTAAGAAAACCCCATATTCAGAATTATTCGGGTCCCGGGCCCAGGCCTTCCGGGCCAGTTCCAGGGCGCGAGCCTGGTCGCCTCGCGCCGCAGATTCCTGGGCCCCCTGGTATAAAGCGTGGGTGGACCGCCAGAAGTCATGACTCTTATGTTGGGATACCCTGGGACGCCCTGGGATGCCGAGGGATATTGTATTTTCAATGAGTTACCCGATAGTCGCCATTTGGGGACACCCTGGGATAAGCCGGGAAAAGGGGGGTTACTTTTGGTATTGTGTTGACCATATGTTGACCAAAATTTACCAAGAAGAAACTGCGGGGCCTGTAATCTTCTTCTTTTCGCGATTGTGAATCGTTGACTAATTGACCGATCATCGGACTCAAAAACCTATTGGCCAGCTTATAGCATCCATAGCTTATCACTCTTGGCACTATAGATTGAAGGAGTCCTTCAGATGCAAAGAGACCCAACGGCTTTTTCCCCGGGAGTTTACTCGGCAAATCTCACCGGAAATTCCCCATCCACAACATAACCGACCAGACCGGGCACCTTCCCTGCGCGGTAGAGTGCCTGTAGTCTGGCTGCCGGGAAGGACCCCCTGAAGATACCTCATTTCTCCCTGCCAAGAAACTGCGCCCCTGTCAACAGCGAACCCACGCCCTTGGCCTCAGACAAGAAGCATCGGCGCGAGATGGTTCGGATGCTTTCCCACCCCAGAGGCTGGTCAAGAAAATTTCAACCTAACCAGAAAAAATGATTGACAAAGATAATTGCGATGTTAGTCTGTATGCATGGATGATCGGGGACGAATCAAAAAGAACTTATTAGATCTATTCAACAAATGGGCTGCTCCTCAGCTTCTAAATTATGAGGAGCCAGACCGTGTGGGAGTTCCTCGAGGGGAACCAGTAGGATTTTCAGCAAAAAAATTTCATGCAGCACTGGCCCAAGTGTTAAAACCCGCCTTCACGTTGGCCGAAATCGCCAAGTTAGTTGGCGTCAGCGCAGGGCAGGTACGGGTCTGGCGGACGGAGGAAAGGTTTAAAAAATTAGCTGAGGAGTTACAGGTTGGTTTTGTGAATTATATATCGGACCAACTTGATTATGATTCAAAAAATAATGATAAGAATTACACGCTTAACTTCAGTTGCTTAGTTATGTTTCCAGATGGCATTATTATTTATTATCATAAACTAACAGAAAGTTTATTATGTATAACTAAACAAATAAATCAAAGTCAAAATGATTATAAATTATACGTGGAGATGAAAGAATTGATGTCGCAATATGTTTTATTTTTTCAAGGGCTTTCTTTGATGGAAGTATCAAAAAATAAAATGGATGCTATTTTGTTGAAAATATTTCCATTTATAGAAGGTGTTTTAGATTATTTTTTAATTATATTGCGAAACCAAGAGGTGGATGAAGATATAAAGGATGAAGCATCATCTATTGTTAAGATCATAGCTCTTTTATGTTTTGTCTGATCTACTCAAATTTTTTTTTATCACCACAATAACAAAAACAATGATAAAGTTAATGGTAATGCTTGATGAAAAATCTAATTAGGTCTGAGATTGTCAGGATAAGCGGCACCCTGCGCAGGTATTGCGCAGAGCGTGGTTTCAGTTATTGCCGGTTTTCCAAAGTCCTGAATGGTCATCTGCCTCCGAATAGCCGGGAGCGATGTGAAATTGCCCGGCTTTTAAAAAGAGGGACTCGGGATGAATAATCGCCGCGAACCTACCTTGGCCTTCATCCTGGAGGAAGTTCGGCAGCTCCGGGAGGAGATGAAGGCACGGGACCGCGCACTCCTCACCGTCCGGCAGGCAGCAGTTTTTTTGGGTATGGCCGAGAAGAGTTTGAGGAATAGGATCTCAGACGGCTCATTCCCCCTCCGCCCGGTGCGGCTATCCGGCAGGCCACTTTTTAAACGGCGTGACTTGGAGGACCTGGTGGACAGCCTATGTTCCGACAGGCAAGGACAAGGCGCGGTTCAGGAATGGGTTCACAAATAAAAAGTTGCCGGGTGCGGTGGGCACCGGGGGGCTAAATCTTGGAGCAGAGGTTGTGATGCAGATAAACCCCAACGAGGCCGAAGGCAAGGGCCCCGGGACCGGACCCGAGGTGCAGCCATCTTTTGGAAGTGGACCGCAGGCTGCGATGGCGGCGACCCTGGCCTTCCTTCACCCTGACGGCAAGGTTTTCGAGGTCTGTGTCATTGGGCCAAAAGTACCAAAAAATACGGCATGGGAGGGTTTTGCTAACGGCAAAAAGGCCATCGTGGCGGGGTGGTTCCGAGACCATGATAAAGCGGAGACCCTGGCTTCGCAAGTCCAAGCCGCGGGGGTTTACGTCACCTTGAACCCGTGCCTGCCGGCCCTCCTATCCCGGGCGAACGAGCGACTCGTGGCCGGGGTGGGGCGCACCAAGGATACAGAAATCCAGCACATCCGGAACCTTCTCATTGACCTGGACCCCATCCGGCCCGAGGGCATTTCGAGCACCGACGCCGAGCACGAGGCCGCTCTTGACATGGCGCAAGAAATCCAAATGGACCTGAGCACCGCCGGCTGGCCGGAACCCCTGGTAAGTGACTCAGGAAACGGCGCAGGCTTAATTTACGCCGTGGACCTGCCAGCGACCGCCGAGACCACGGCGCTGAT
>JAHIKF010000046.1 GCA_018897875.1 Pseudomonadota bacterium
ACCTGGTGGGATACCGGAACTACGCCGACGATCTCACCTACCGGTTCGTGCGCTACGCCGCCGAGGCCGGGGTGGACATCTTCCGGGTCTTCGACGCGCTCAACGACATGCGCAACTGGGAAGTGGCGGTCAAGGCCCTGATGGACGCCAAGAAGGAGGGCCTCATGGCCCACTTCCAGGCCGCGGTGTGCTACTCTCTGACCCAGCGGCGCATGGGCGGGCCCATTTTCAACCTGGACTACTACGTCAACTTCGCCAAAAAGTCCGAGGACATGGGGGCCGACTCGGTGGTCTTGAAGGACATGGCCGGGATGTGCTCGCCCAACGACGCCTACGCCATCATCAAGGGGATGAAGGAGACCATCAAGATCCCGGTGGAGTTCCACACCCACTACACTTCCGGCTCGGGCTCCATGAGCTACTTAAAGGCCATCGAGGCCGGGGTGGACGTGCTGGACACCTGCTTAAGTCCCTTTGCGCTCCGGACCTCCCAGCCGGCCATCGAGCCGCTGTTGGTGGCGGTGGAGCAGACCGACCGGGAAACCGACATGGACCTGGCCGCGCTCATCGAGATTGGCTACGACCTGGAGAAGGTGGCGGTGAAGTACCGGGACCTGCTGGACACCTCCAAGATGGCCCAGATCGACACCGGGGTGCTCCTGCACCAGATCCCCGGGGGGATGTACTCCAACCTGGTGAACCAGTTGAAGGAGCTGGACGCCCTGGACCGGATCCACGAGGTGATGGCGGACCTGCCCCAGACCCGGGAAGAGCTGGGGTTCCCGCCGCTGGTGACCCCCACCAGCCAGATCGTGGGGATCCAGGCGGTGATGAATGTGTTGTTCGGGCGCTATAACAAGGTGACGGCGGAGTCGCAAGGCCTGGCCTTCGGCCTCTACGGCCTGACCCCGGCCCCCATGGATAAGGAGGTGCAGAAGCACATCCTCAAGGGCTACGAGCGGGGCGAGACGCCCACCACCGGGCGCCCCGGGGACATCCTGAAGCCCGAGTGGGACAAGGCGGTGGCGGACACCAAGTCCATTGCCAAGAACGACGGCGACGTCCTGATCTATGGCCTGTACCCCACCACCGGCATGCGCTTCCTCAGGTGGAAGTACGGGTTGGAGCCGGTGCCTGCCGAAGTCAAGGGCAAGACGCTTACGCAGATCGCCCTGGAGGACGAGGTTTACCTGACCATCAAGGCCAAGAAGCTCTTCGCCAAGGTGAAAGAGTATCTGGACACGCTGTCCCAGGCGGCGCCGGAGAAGGGCGCCGGGCTTAGAGGCTTCAACGTCTTCGTGGACGGGCAGTACTACCAGGTGGAGGTGGAGTGCACCTCCGGGGCCCCGGTGATCAGTGGCATAGGCGTCTCGCCTGTGGCGGCGCGTGGCCCCGGCGTCTCGCCGGTGGTCGCGGCGGCGCCGGCTCCGGCGCCCCGGCCGGCGGCCCCGGCCGCGGCGGAAACCCTGGCGGCGGGGGACGTGCCGCTGAAGGCCCCCATGCCCGGGATGATCATCAGCTACGCAGTTAAGGTGGGGGATACGGTCAAAACCGGGGACCTGATCTGCGTGCTCGAGGCCATGAAGATGCAGAACAGCCTCCCGGCCCCGGCCGCCGGCCAGGTCAAGGCCATCAACTTCGAGCCCGGCGCCTCCGTCGCCAAAGACGCCGTGATCCTGGTGATCGGCAAGTAAACCCAGGGGGCGCCAAAGCCTCTCTCCTATACCCTAAGCATTAAAGTCACGCAAAAGACCGGGGAGCAATCACCCCGGTCTTTTTTGTTTCCCTCCCCAGAAACTTGGCTGGGCTCTAATTAACAAAGAGGGTTTTCAGTTTCACCAACAGGCCCAGGTCCCCCTGGATCCGGAATTGGCCGGACAGGAAGGCCGTGGTGCCGTCCAGTTCCTTCCGGGCGATGGCCAGCCACACCTCCGGCGGCGTTTTGATGGTGATGTTGGGATGGTCAGCCGGCCCCTCATGGAAGGTGGCCTGCCCGTCAGCGATCACCAGGTGGGCGGTGAAGTTTTCGCTGCCGCTCACCTCGAACTGGTAGGTTGCGGTGAGACCTTCGGCGGTGGCCGGGTTCAAGGCCCCGGGCATCATCTCCAAAAGCTCCCGGGCGGTATTGGGTTCGCCCGGCTGGGACTTCGTCTCGGAGTTGGCCGCGGTTTCGGGAGCCTCTTGCTGGTGCTTCCTATGGGTGTTGGCTGGGATTTCCCCCATAGCGGCTTTTGAACGAGTCTGGCCGACATAGGCCTCGAAACTCTTAAACAGCCCCAGTTCCTGCCAGTGCTCGTAGTCGGCCACCATAAAATCCCGGTTTTCTTTGATGAGGTTGCTCATAAATTGCCAATAGCGCAGGTCCTGGTCCGTGGGCGGATAGCGCCGGCCTTCCTTCACCGCCCGAGCCAGATCCCGCGCCAGGTCGGCGGCCCGGGCCTCCACCGCCGCCCTTCCTAAAAATTCACCGGGGCCCACGGCGATGGCGGTGAATTTCCCCACGGGAAA
>JAHIKF010000472.1 GCA_018897875.1 Pseudomonadota bacterium
AAGGGGAAAGGGCGAAAAGGAAAAAACGCAATTTTCCTGTTCGGGGGCTCACCGGCAACCTGGTGTAAAAAGTTTAGTCAAAGCAGATGCAGCCATTCCCCTTTTCGCCTTTTCGCCTTTTCGCCTTTTCCCCCCTTATTTACCCGTGTCCGCCGGGTAGCCGGCTTCATCCCAGGCCCGGAATCCCCCGATATAGGCCGTCACCCGGGTAAATCCCAGGGCCTGGAGTTTTTCCGCCACCTTCAAGGCCAAATCGCAGCTAACCTGACCGCAGTACACCACGATCTCCCGGTCCCTGGCGAGACCCGCGACTTTCTCAGCCATGCCGGCCTCCACCATGTCCGGGGTGATATTGAGGGACTTGGGGACGTGCAACTCCGCAAACTCGTCCGCGGGCCGGGAGTCAATAAACAGGGAGCCTTGCTGAAACAGAGCGTAAGCCTGCGTCAGATTGACGGTTTTCACTCCCTGGAACTGTTCGGCCCGGCGCTGATCCCGCATCTGCGACAGGAGCGGGTCTAGTTCGCCCTGCCAGGCATGACGCGCCAGGGGCCACTGCTGCACCAGCCCGAAAAGCACTGACACCCCCAGGATGAACCCGGCCCAAGCCAGGTCGGCCCGCCACATCCGGTTCATTGCGGCTGCTTCCCAGCTGGCAAGGTTTGGGGGGAAGTTCCCGGGGCGCCGGGAGGCGGCTCGATCTCCGAGGCGGTGTAATGCTTCTTGCCGGCGTAATAGAGGCCAATGGGCAGAAAACCCTCGTCTTCCATGCTGAAGCCGGCCTCTTTGGTGTTATGAAAATACCGCCACACCCGCCCGTTCGTAAGGTCCACCAGGAACACCTGCTTGCCGTCGGCCACCATCTGATACCGGGACCCCATGGCCTGGGAGGCCAATTTCTTGAGATTCACCGGCCCGTTTTTCCCCTCGCCGGGGAGCGGTTGGGCCTTCAAGTCCTCTGCCACCTGCTGGGCCAGCCGGTCATGGCCATACGGACTGTACAGCCAAAAAATACTGGCGCCCACCATCCCCACTAACAAACTGATGATAACGGTCCACGTCCAGTTCCTATTGCGCGCCATCCGACACCTCCGTGTGGCGAATTTGGCCAGGTGAGCCAATCGGGAGAACCCGGGGGCCTCAGATCTCCCTCGGCGAGCCCCGGCTTGCCCGGCCAGGATGTTCAGGGCAGGAGTCCGTCCTCCTATTTGTGCCGTGAATATATCATAATTATCGCGTCCCCGGGGCTTGCCACCAGGGCCGGAGCAGGTAAAATGAAACGGCTGGATGAGAAGATAAAACCTCTAGGAACTTTAGGGCTCATGGCATCACCTGCTCCCCGCCCCATCACCGCCATCACCTTTGACCTGGGCAATGTCCTGGTCAGGGTGGATCACTTGCGCTTTTGCCGCCGCCTGGCCGTCCTGGCCGCTTTGAGCCCCCAGGAGGTCTATGCCCAGGTGTTCGAATCCTCCCTGGAACCGGGCTACGATACCGGCCGCATCACGTCCCAGGAGTTTTATGAGCGGGTCACGGCCCATTTCGGCGTGGCCCTGCCCTACTCCCGATTCCGCGACCTCTGGTGCGATCTCTTCGACCCCATGGACGGCATGGCGGAGCTGGTACAAAACCTGGCGTCCAGGTACCCTCTGTTTCTGCTGTCCAACACCAATTCTTTGCACTCCGATTATATTCAGGCGCGCTTTGGTGCGCTCCTCCAGCCTTTCCGGGCCTTCGTCCTGTCCTATGAGGTGGGCAGCCGTAAGCCGGAGCCGGCCATCTACCAGTCCCTCATCCGGCAGGCTGGGCGCCCCCCGGAGGAAATCCTCTTCCTGGATGATAAGGTGTCCTTTGTGGAAGGGGCCCGGGGTCAGGGTCTAACGGCCTGGCAGTTTCGCTCGCCCCAGGAGTTGCAGCCGGAGTTAGCGCGCCACCGGCTCTGGTAGCAGGTTTTAGGTTTTAGGTTTCAGGTTTTAGATCGAAAAAAAAGCCAACACCAACTCGTCATTTCGACAACTCAACGAGGCCCCACCCAGAACCTAAAACCCAACACCTAAAACCTAATAAGGTTTGCCGATGGCCTTGTCCAGTTTGGCCTCGAACACCCGGTAATCATAGAGGGCCTGCACGAATTTCAAATCCGCCTGGGAGAATTGCACCTGGGCGTCGGTGACTTCGATGATGGTGCCGACGCCCGCCTGGTAGCGGCCCCAGGCCAGGCGCAGATTTTCCCGGGCCGCCTCCAGGGCCTTCTTGGAGGCCCGGATCAGTTCCCAACCCGACTTGACATCCAGGTAGGCCTGGTCCACTTCCTTGGTGACGTTCTGCCGCAGCACTTCGTAATTTTCCAGGGTAGCCCGCAGTTGAGCCTTATTCTGGGCCACCGCATAGGACGTCGACAGGCCCTCGAACAACGGGAACGTCATGGCCGCGCCCACATACCAGGTGCTGGGCTGGTTGGCAAAAGGCCGATCCAGACTCTGCCAGCCGTAGGCCGCATTGGAAGTCAACACGGGGAAATAGCCGGCCTGGGCCACCTTGATGGCGGCGGCGTTATAATCTTGTTGATGCCGGTTTTTCAACAACTCCGGCCGCCGCTGCTGGGCCTGGGTCTTCAAGGCTTCCAGCGACTGGGGCTGGGCCTTGACTTCCAGCATGTCCTCCACCTGGGTAAACGGCCAGGTCTTCAATCCCAGGGCGGTCATCAGGGTGACCCGGGCCAGATCCACGCCGTTCTTGGCCTTGATGAGGCCGGCCTCGGCGTCGTACAGGTTGGCTTCGGCCTTGGTCACGTCGATCTTGGCCTTCAAGCCCACCTGATAAAACCCCTGGGCCTGCTTTAACAATGCCTGGTTTTGCCGTACGGTCTCTTCCTGCACCTTTAAGGCCCGCTGGGCCGCCAGGTAGCCGAAATAGCCGGTGCGGGCGTCCAGCGCCACTAGTTGGCGACTTCCGGCGAAATCTTGCTCCGAGGCGCCGAAAGAGGCCCGGGACTCCTTGATCAGGCCGGGGGTCTTGCCGAAATCGTAGAGCAGTTGGGTGGCCTGGAACTGATAAAAATAGTAGTGCGTCGTGTCGGGGCTGGATACACTGCTGACCGTCCCGCCCGTCGCCGCGGTCAAGGGTTTGCGCCCCGCCGCTGAAAAGGCGTTGCCATAATAATAATTGCTCACAAAACTGACCTGGGGTAAATACGCCGCCCGGGACACCCCGATACCATAGCGGGCCGCACCCATGGTTTCCCGGGACTGCTTGATGGCGGGATGTTCTTTGAGCGCCAGGTCAATGGCCTGATCCAGGTTGAGGCTCCCGCCCGCCTCGGCCGCGGCAGAGACGCCCCCCCAACACGACCCGATGAGGGCGATAAGGAGAATAAACGCCTGGGCTCGCCTGAAATTCTGCCTCATGATTTTACTCCGCAACCGCTGCGAAGGCGCGGATGCGGCGGCTCCGGTCCCTGTCTCTCGCCTATGGAGACAGTGCTGGCCGGCCGCCTCAGCCCCGCCTGTGGCTCACAGATAATATAAACCTCGACTCGTTGTGAATACAAGCTCGCCAGTCGAACGCCTCACCAGGACGGCGGCAATTGCCGCCGAAAAACCTAAAAAGGAGGTTTGCGCCGGTGAAAATCCGTTGCCTGCTCGAAGGCGTAGGCCGCTTGCAGCAAATCAGCCTCGCCAAACACCGGCCCCATGAGTTGCAGGCCGATGGGCAGGCCCCGGGAAGAAAAGCCGCACGGCACCGAAATGCCGGGAATCCCCCCCAGGTTGGCGGAAATAGTAAAGATGTCCGACAGATACATGGTCAGCGGGTCATCCACCTTTTCCCCCAGACGGAAGGCCGGGGTGGGAGATACGGGCGTAGCGATCACCTGGCACTGCCGGAACGCGGCCTCAAAGTCCCGGCGGATCAGGGCCCGCACCTGGGAGGCTTTTTTATAATAGGCCTCATAATAGCCGGCGGATAAGGCATAAGTTCCCAGCATGATGCGCCGCCGCACCTCGGCCCCGAATCCCTGGGCCCGGGTCTGGGCGTAAACTTCCAGCAAATTCTTGCCTTCGGCCCGAAAGCCGTACTTCACCCCGTCGTAGCGGGCCAGGTTGGAGGACGCCTCGGCCACCGCCAGGACATAATAGACGGCCACCGCGTACTCGGTGTGGGGCAGGCTGATCTCGACGAGTTCGGCCCCCAGGCTGGTCAGGGTCTGCAAGGCCTCCTGGACTGCGGCCTCAACCTCCGGGTCCAGCCCCGCCCCGAAAAATTCCCGGGGGACCCCGATTTTCATCCCCGTGATCTCCCGGCCCAGCCTCTCCTCGTAATCCGGCACCGGGGCCGGTACCGAGGTGGAGTCCTTGGGGTCGTGCCCGGCAATGGCCTGGAGCAGTATGGCCGCATCCCGCACTTCTTTGGTCAGGGGACCGATCTGGTCCAGGGAGGAGGCGTAGGCCACCAGCCCGTACCGGGAGACCCGGCCATAGGTCGGCTTCAGGCCCACCACGCCGCACAGGGAGGCGGGCTGCCGGATAGAGCCGCCGGTGTCGGACCCCAGCGAGGCGATGCACAGATCCGCGGCCACTGCCGCGGCCGAGCCCCCGGAGGAACCGCCGGGAATATAATCCCGGTTCCAGGGGTTGCGGGAGGGGCCGAAGGCCGAGTTTTCCGTGGAGGAGCCCATGGCGAACTCATCCATGTTGACCTTGCCCAGAAACACCGCCCCGGCCCGGCGCAGCCGGGCGCAGACGGTGGCGTCATAGGGGGGGATGAAGTTTGCCAGGATCCGGGAGCCGCAGGTGGTTTTGAGGCCCCGGGTGACCATGACGTCTTTGAGGGCTAGCGGGATGCCCGTCAGCGGCGTGGCCTCACCCCGGGCCAACATGGCGGCGGCCTCCTGGGCCATGGCCCGGGCCCCGGCCTCATCCACGGTGATATAGGTGTTGAGCTCGCCGTCCCGCGCCTTGATGCGGGCCAGCAAGGCCTCGGTCACCTCCCCCGGCGACACCTCGCCCCCGGCCAACCGCGCCGCCAACCGGCTGATGCTCAGACTATGAATCGCCTCCCCCATGCATTGACCTACCGTTTTGCGTTTTGCGTTGTTGGTTTTTCGTAAACATAGCGTTTGCCATAAATTACTTCCGCTTGAAGGTTCTTAAATCCCCCTAAATCCCCCTTGTTCAAAGGGGGACTTTACCAGCAATTCCTCGTAGTTCCCCCCCTTTTTTAAAGGGGGGCAGGGGGGGATTATAAGGCTTCCCATAACGGAAAAAACTTTTGGCA
>JAHIKF010000047.1 GCA_018897875.1 Pseudomonadota bacterium
AGATATATCTGGGCTACGGCCCCATGAAATTGCGGGAACTCAAGGCGAAGGGGGTTATCTAATGGACGAAAAAGAATTCAACAAACTGAAGGTTTGCGACTTCGAGGAGCTTCGCGGCCCCAAGAGCAAGGAAGAACTCGAGGAGATGAAAATGCCCTACGAGGAGTATTGCCGTAAACTCTTCGATGTAGGCAACGAGATGCTCAAGCCCGAGGCCCTCAAGGGCATCCGGTGGCTGAGCACCACCATGTACATCTTCACGCCCCACTCGGTGGCCAACCTGGCGGAGCTGGGGGCGGAGTGCATCAAGGTGGAGATGCCCCGCATGGGCGACCCCATGCGGCACACCTCGCCCTTTAACGAGGCTTATCTTTATCCCCTGCACGACACCCGGCCCATGACCGGCACGGGGTTGGGATTCACCAACGCCAACTCCAACGAGTTCTACATCACGTTGGACTATCATGTGCCCGAGTCCAAACGGGTGTTCTACGACCTGGTGAAGATGTCCGACGGCCTGACGGAATGCTACCGCCACGGCACCTTCGACCGCTGGAAACAGGGTTACCGCCAGGTCGCGGAGATGAACCCCCGGTTCATCTATTGCTGGGGCGGCGGCTTCGGCTACGGGCCCAAGATGTTCGGCGGCTCCTACGACATCTTAGGGCAGGCCCATGCGGGACTGGCCAGCATCACCGGGACCCACGAGGACTTCGGCGGCCACGCCACCAAGTGCACCAACTGGTGCATTGACTGGTACTCCGGCACCCAGATCACCTCCTGCATCATGGCGGCCCTCATCTGGCGGCGCAAGACCGGGCTGGGCACCATGGTCGAGTTCTCCCAGGTGCAGGCGGCCACGAGGATGTGCGGCTACACCGCGCCCCTGTACGGCCGCTTCGGCATCGTCCGCCAGCGCTGGGGCAACTGGGACACCCAGCTCTGCGTCCACGGCATCATCATGACCGGCAAGTCCGACTTCCCGGATAGGGACAACCCCCAGGAAAAGTTCGAGGCCCGCTATGTCATGCTGAGCGCCTTCCAGGACGCGGACTTCAAAGACCTGTGCGACATCATCAAGAAACCCGACCTGTTCAGCCAGTATAAGTCTCACAAGGAGAGGGTCGGAGCCCCGGCCCAGATGGAGGTCTACAAGGCCATCGAGGACTGGGCCGCGGACAAGACCCGCTCCGAAGTGGTGAAGATCTTCAAAGAAGCCGGTCTCCTGGCCGCGCCGGTGCTGAACGACAAAGAGGTCTATGAGTCCGAGCACTTCCGGCAGCGGGGCACGGTGCGCTGGAACGACGACCCGCTCTTCGGCGATGTTTTGGTCCATAGTGCTTACAGCGCCGGTCTGATGTCCAAGACTCCCCGGCGGCACAAGTGGCAGTGGCGGCCGGTGGGCGCGGACAATGTCAAGATCTACCACGAGCTCCTCGGCTATCCCATGAGCAAGATCGAAGAGCTCTACAACCGGAACATCCTTTAGGCGGAGGGGTGATAATGACCGATATTATCTGGTGCAAAAAAGACATGGGTGGCGGCAAAGTCTGTGACACCGTCAATTACCTGGACCCCTACTGCTTCTGGAACTGGGAAGGTAAGATCGGCTGCGCCGAGTGCGGCGCGGTCTATTACGTCAACATGATCCAGGGGCACATGTACCGGGGGCCGGATGAGAAACCCGGCGAAAAGGCGGATATCCTGCCCCTGTATGCCGATAAGCCCAATGACGGGTACAGGTGCTATATGCCGGGGGTGGAAGGCAAGACCCGGCCCTTCGCCTGCCTGCCCCGGGCGGTCTACCTGGGGCACGCCGACATGGTGAAGTTCAGCATCCGGGGCCGGCCGGTTAGGGGCTGGCGTCCTCAGCCGCCCTCCACGGGCGTGGCGGGATCCTGCGGCTTCTTCTGGGACATCGAGAAGCTCTCTCCTGAAGTCTGGGCCGAATACCAGGAGAAAATCAAAAAAGGCGAAGTCAAGGACTGGTAAAGGGAGGAGCGACTCATGAAGAAAGAAGAAATGATAGAAGCTAAAAAGTTAAACCCGGTTGACTTTCTCGCCAAGGTCCTGGAGGCGGAAAAACACACGGACCACGTCTGCTGGAAGTGCAAGTACCTGAAATGGGTGCTGAAAGACTCCGGCTTCCCACCGAAGGACATCATCGGCTGGTGCAAGAAAATCCACTGGCCCCATTACTGGTCCATCTCGGAAATGGATGTGGTCAAAAAGTGTTATGCCTTTGAAAAGCTGGCATAAGAGCAAACCGCACATCCATGAATCCTGAGATCAATAGGGAGCACGGAGCCCAGGAACTCCAGGTCCTGAGGGGGCAAATGCTGTCCTGGAAGGAAGGTTACTTCCGTTCAGTCCCCCCCGAAGGGGGAGAAGACTATCTGTTCCTCTGCCAAGACTTTGCCTTTGAAATCGAGGAATATGTCTATCCCTATGTGCGCCGGATGGTGGAGACGCAGCATATCGAAACGTCCGAGGCCAGCGAGTTCCTGGACTTCTGCTACCAGTGTGTTAATGAGTTGCAAGAGGCGCTTACCCAACGACGGTAAGTACGACGGCAGTTTACGGTAATCACCTGAGCACGATAGGAGGGTCATTATGCCCGAAAAATGTCGCGTAGGTGTCTGTGGCTTTGATCCCATGATCGTTCGGGGATATATCACGACGGGGTACAGAGCCCTGTGGTTCTACCTCCCCGACGAGTTGTTCGCGGATTACGATGTTCAGATTGGAGATAAGGTCAAAGGGACCTTGTTTGGGATTATCAACGGTAAGGAGGAGAAAACCTTCACCCCCAACGAACCCTTTGAATGGCTGGCCAGCTTGGAGACGGGGTATGCCGTCCTGTTGCCTGCCGATCTCATGACCAAGTACGAACTGACGGCGTTCCACTTCCTGGAGCTGCAAATCGACCAGATCCTGAGGAAAACCGCGGGGGGACCCATCGGCAGTGATCAGGACGAGTTTGCGGCGGTGGATGTCTATCCCGGCGAAACCAAGCAGCGCAAGTGGTGGCCCGACGGCAAGATGAAACTGAAATTCGTCCTGCCCTACGCCGCGCCGTAACCACGACCCGAACCTGCTTGCCCTTTCCCTCTCAGGGGAAAGGGCAAGCAGACCCTTTTCGCCATTAACCGGTCCATCACGCAT
>JAHIKF010000473.1 GCA_018897875.1 Pseudomonadota bacterium
CCCGGTAGCGCTTCATCTGGAAATAGGCATCCCCCAAATGCTCGGCCACGGTGCCGTCCTGGGGCATGATGCGGTGAGCCCGCTCCAACTCGGCCACCGCCTTGTCGTATTGACCTTTCTTAAAATAGACCCACCCCAGGCTATCAATGATGTGGCCGCTGTCGGGTTTGTCCCGCAGGGCCCCCTGGATCAACTTTTCAGCTTCATCCAGGTTAACCCCCGCTTCGGCGTAGGAGTAGCCAAGGAAATTTTGGGCATCGGCATTATTCGGGTCCAGTTCCAGGACTTTCTTGATCTGCTGGATACTTTCGGTGCGATTATTCTGTTTCTCATAAAGGACTGCCAGCCGGAAATAGATTTCCTGCGGCCGCTCCACCTTCCCCAGCCCGGCGGTAAGGGCCTGGATGGCCAGGTCCCATTGGTTGTCTTCTTCATAAAAATAGGAGCTGGTAAGATAGATCTCTTCCTGTTTGGGGGCCTGGGCCAGGAGTTCGTTGAGGATTTGCCGGGCCCGCTCTTTGTCACCCATTTGAAAGGTGAGATAGGCCATCCTGAGGCGCGCCTGGATGAAATATTCCGATCCCCGGCCGACCAGTTGATACTCGAGAGCGGCCGCCTTCAGATCGCCGATTCCCTCCAGGGCCATGGCGATGAAGTAGCGAGCCCGTTCCTGGTAGCGGGGCAGGCTCAGGAGGGGGCGTAAGAGGCGGATGGCGTCCTCCGGCAGTTTTTGCTCCAGGCAGATCAGGCCGATATTGAAGTCCGCGGCGGGATCGTTCCGTTCCAGCACCTTGATTTTCTGGAAGACCTTCTGGGCATCGCCGTAGCGGTTCATAATCAGGTAGAGGCGACCGATGCTGGTCCAGACCTTGCTGTTGCGGGGGTGGGCGCGCAGAATGCGGTTATACATGGACAGGGCCTGGCTGTACTGGTTTTCCCGTTCCAGGGTGACCCCCAGGTCGAACATGGCCGGGACGAACTTGGGGTCCATGGTGAGGACCCGCAGGAATTCTTTTTTCGCATCCGCCAGGCGGTTGGTTTCCAGGTAAATGCGCCCCAGGTAGTAGTAACCCACGACCAGTTGAGGGTCCATGCGCAAGAGTTCCTGGACGGTGCGAATGGCTTTGGGATACCGCCGCTGTTGGGCGTAGAGGGTGGCCAGGAAGAGGCGGGCTTCCCGGTTTTCCGGGTCTAACGTGAGGATGCGTTCGTATTCCCGGGTGGCCTCATTCAGTTGGTTCAGGCCCACGTGTAGGCTGGCCAGGAGAAAATATGCCTCTTGCTGCTTGGGATCCAACCGGAGGGATTTCTCGGCGTGAGCCAGGGCTTGCTTTACATCGCCCTGGCGTTGGTAGAGGGCGGCCAGTTCCATCTCCAACAACGGAGATTCGGGATCGTTGGTTATGGCTGTCTCATATGCCTGGATGGCCCCTGCCGGGTTATCGGCCACCAGCAGTTGTTGGGCCCTGAGGAAGTGGTAGTACGCCAGGCTTTTCGGGGTTTCCGGCGTGACGGAGACCCCGGTTCCGGTGGGGGCCATCCGACCCAGGATGGCGCACCCCATGACCGACAGGCACACGGAGATCCCCAGGATCGCGCCGAGAAAAATGCGGGACAGGGAGGTGCTGGTGCAGAAAATGCCGTTCCTGCTAGCGAAGATTTTGCAGTTAAACAAAGTTGTTCCTCGTAAGGCGGCCCCGGGGCAAGCTAATCCCCCATCGGGGTCCGATAATCCTCCCAATCGGCGATTTCATTTTTGAGATATTGACGCAACCGTTTAATGAGGCGGTCCTCAATCTGACGCACCCGCTCCCGGGAAATGTGGTGGCGGGCCCCGATCTCCTGCAAGGTCATGGGCTTTTCCGCTAATAAGCGTAAGTCTAAAATATCCAGTTCCTTGTCGTTAAGTTCGGTGCGAAACTCCCCCAGCTTCCGGCGGAACAGGTTTTTCAGTTCCGCATCGGCCAACATTTCTTCCACCTGGGGCTCGGTTGCGGGCAGGAAATTCTTGTGATATTCATCGGAGCCGTCCTTCAAGGGGGCGTCCAGGGATAGCTCCCATGCCCCCAGGCGCTGGTCCATCTCGACGACTTCCTCCTCCCGCACGTTCAAGACTTCGGCCAGGAGTTTGGGACCCGGCTCAAACCCCTGGGACCGGAGTTTTTCCTTCTCCCGTTTCAGATTGTAAAAAAGTTTGCGTTGGGACTGAGTGGTGCCGATCTTCACCAGCTTCCAGTTGTCCATGATGAACTTGAGAATGTAAGCCTTGATCCAGAAGGAGGCATAGTAGGAAAGCTTGATGCCCCGGTAGGGGTCGAACTTCCTGATGGCATGCATGAGACCGATATTGCCTTCCTGGATCAGGTCCAGGAGGTTTTTCATCCAGTATTTCTGGAACTCCAGGGCAATCTTGATCACCAACCTCAGGTTGCTGGTGACCAGGTGGGAGCCGGTTTCCCGGTCGCCGGTCTCATGGAAGAGCGTGGTGAGGGCTTTTTCCTCCTCCGGGGTCAGCAGGGAAAAACGGTTCGCCTCGCGGATGTAGCGCTGCACCAGGTCGAGATCGCTGGGAACCGGCAGGTTGGCCTCGGACTCTTCAGCGTCCTCCTCGATCTCGGGTTCCAGAATATTTGGCAGCTCTTTGGGGAAATCGGCCACCTTCCTGTCAGACTGATCTTTCAAGTGCATCCTTCCTGGTCGGGTTCAGGCCTTTACCAGATGAGGCGAACCGGAATGTGGCGCTGGGCCAGATAGTCTTTAATTCCTGTAATAGTATAGGTGCCGTAATGGACCATGGAAGCAATGAGAGCGGCATCCGCCCGACCCTGGGTGAGAACCTGGTGAAGGTGCTCGGGGGTGCCGGCGCCACCCGAGGCAATCACCGGAATGGGCACAGCTTCGGAGATCATCCGGGTAAGGTTCAGTTCATAACCCGTCTGGGTGCCGTCGGCATCGATGGAATTGAGGCAGATTTCCCCGGCTCCCAGCCGCACCGCCTCTTGGGCCCACCAGAGGGCGTCGATCCCCATGGGGGTGCGGCCCCCGTGAATCACCATTTCATAACCCGAGGGGGTTGTAGGGGAGGGGGTGACCCTTTTCACGTCCATGCCCAAGACGATGCACTGGCTGCCGAAGGCCTGGGCCCCGGCAGAGATCAGCGCCGGGTCCAGGATAGCGGCACTGTTGACGCTCACCTTCTCGGCCCCGGCCAACAGGACGTCCCGCATGTCGTTGAGGTTGCGAATGCCGCCGCCCACCGAAAAGGGGATGAGGATCTCGGCGGCCACCCGTCGGACTACGTCGATTATGATGTTCCGGCGGTCACTGGAGGCGGTGATGTCGTAGAAGACCAGTTCGTCGGCCCCGGCCTCATAGTAGAGCCGGGCCATGGCCACCGGGTCCCCGATTTCCACATTATTCCTGAATTTGATACCCTTGGTGGTCCGGCCGTCCCGGACGTCCAGGCAGGGAATGATCCGCTTACTCAGCATCGGAGCCATCCCAGGCCAGGAAATTCTCGAGGATCTGCAGCCCGAAACGACCGCTTTTCTCCGGGTGAAACTGGGTGGCCACCAGGTTGCGCCAGCCAATGGCGCTGGGAAACTCAATGCCGTGGTCCGTCACCCCCAGCACCATGATCGTTTCGGCTGGGGCGGGATAGTAGCTGTGAACAAAATAGTATTCGGCACCCTCCGGCAATCCCTTAAATACCTGGTGGTCGATGAGAAAGCGCACCCGGTTCCAGCCCATGTGGGGGATCTTCAAGCCCTCGGCCAGGGGGAGCGCCCGGGTGCGGCCGGGCAACAGGCCCAGGCAGGCGGTATCATTTTCCTCACTGTGCTCCAGGATAATTTGC